>CAYSLJ010000211.1:0-10192 GCA_964431735.1 uncultured Synergistia bacterium
GAATTAAACTTAAGAGGCTTTATCCATCTTAATTACAGTGGCTGTCTACTAGTGGGGATATATGTACGTTAAATCTAATATCAGCAACAGCAAGTTCCACTAATTTGAGCGTATATCTACTCTCTTCGTGGAATACCTACGCCGCAACCCCATATTCTCTTGCAGAGGATATTAATAAAAACAGTGAATATTTAAGGATAAGGAGAAATGGTATCACTTATTATTTTGACTTTTCCAGAGATGGGGTAAGCTTTATAAATCTTTATGCCAGTACATTAGCTTTTACGCCTCAATTTTTTGGTGTTGGTACAAATGCAGTGAACTATAATGGCGGGCAACCTTACCCTGTAAGTTCGATTTTTTCATTTTTCAGATATAAGAATAGCAATACAGGAACAGTGCCTATCGAAGGAAGACTTCTTAATATAAGAACTTTGTAAGATACTTAATTTTTAAATGCCCTTTAAACCCCCTTTAAACGGTGTTTAAAGATTTTTAAAAATATTTGTGAATAAATCACAGAAAATAAGGAGTGATTGCAATGGGTGACGACAGCCTGAAAATTAAAGACATCTTCGACCAGATGAACGCCAATCAGAGAGATTTCATGGCCGTAATAGGAAAACTCTCTGAAGCTATTGACAGTCTGGGCGACAAATTCGGAACATTAAAAGAAGAAGTTAAAGACTGCAAAAGCTGTATGGCAAAAAACTATTCCCGTTATTTCGGAGCTCTGCTTCTGACTGTTATCATACTGGCCATAGGGAAAGAAGTCGCGTGGCCACTACTGAGTAAATTATTTAAGATTTAAGAGGTGATATTATGATATCGGTAGAAAGAAAAAAATTCAGATTTGTCCTACTGGATATATCAAACGAGACTGACTTTTACATTGCCGGTTCGCCCGATAAAAATAAATGTATTTTACAGATAGATATGGAGAAAAAAACAGCAGAATGGAAAAGCAAGGATAAACCATCTGCAATTCCTGAAAAACCTGCGAGTAAATACGCTGATACAACAAAACTCGTAAATGTAGCAAAATTTATGGAAGGCAAAGACTTTAAGCCAGGTCAGACCGAACAATGTTGCTATTTTGTAAGATATTGCCTGAAGGAAAAACTGAAGTTATAGATAAAATAGTGAGCGTGATCAACAGTTTTAAAAAATAAGAGAAAGCTTTAATAAATACAAAGCTTTCTCCTATCTTTTAATTTTAAATAATTAGCATGACTGCGCGAATTTTTTCATAAAGTCTACGAGAACTTCTATTCCTTCAAGCGGGAAGGCATTGTAGATAGATGCTCTCAAACCGCCTACAGAACGGTGTCCTTTCAACCCTATAAGTCCTGCATCCTTACTCTTTGCAATGAATTTCTTTTCTATATCTTCGGAAGCCATTCTGAACACTACGTTCATGTTCGATCTGCTCTTTTTATCTGTAACTACAGGGCGATATACATCACTCATTTCATCCATTACACTATAAAGTATGTCTGCCTTTTTATTATTTACCTTTTCTATTGCTTCAAGTCCACCCTGTTCTTTTATCCATTTTGCAACAAGATTTACAACATAAATGGAAAACACCGGAGGAGTATTATAGAGAGAATTTTTATCTACATGTGTTTTATAGGCAAGCATTGTAGGAATATCTTTATTGCATTTATCTAAAAGGCTCTTTTTAAAGACCACCACTGTTACTCCTGCAGGACCGATATTTTTCTGTGCTCCTGCATAAATCAAGTCAAACTTCTTAAAATCAACTCTTCTGGAGAGAAAATCTGAAGACATATCGATCATAACAGGTTTATCATTTATTTCAGGAAATTCATGATACTGGGTGCCTTCGATGGTGTTATTTGATGTCAAATGAACATACTGAGCATCGGAAGACCAGTTGAATTTATCCGGTATATGTGTAAAAGCTTTGTCTTCAGAGCTGGCAGATATATGGACATTACCGAAGAGTTTTGCTTCTTTTATAGCATTTTTAGACCATGTGCCTGTATGGACATAATCGGCAGTCTTATCTTTTGAAAGGAAATTCATAGGTATCATACAGAACTGCGTGCTTGCACCGCCCTGGAGGAATAAAATCTTATAATCATCTCCGGAAAGTCCCATTATATGGAGCAAATCTTGTTCCGCATCAGCCATTACCGGTTCAAATTCCTTTGCTCTATGGCTGATTTCAAGTATTGACATACCTAAATTTGCAAATTCCAGAACACCTCTGGAAGCTTTTTCTAATACAGAAACTGGAAGTATGGCAGGGCCTGCATTGAAATTGTACACTCTTTTTAACATAATAGTTACCTCCTAAAATTTTGTGAACTATATTCTATTCTAAATATTTTACAGTAAAAGTCAAGGGAGATATTGTTTTTTCACGACAGGTAGATTCATTTTTAGGAGACCAAGTTTAACTGGTCTCCTAATTATGATGAATACAGTGCTCAACTGGGCATGGTTCAAGCATAGAATTTTTAACGGGTAAAACCTTAAAAAGTACATAAGGGGTTGTCAAGAAATAACCCAATCATATTTAACGTCTATATCGTGACGCGTAACGCGTAACGCGTGACGCGAAGATGATAACCGTTCTAACAATTTGCCAGGGTTATTTTCTTACAGTCCCTAAGCTATTCCCTCATACAAAGAAATAAAAATTCAGGTTAAAGATAAAAATTAATATCCAAGCAGCTATAACCAGGTAAGATGTTTCTTACCTGTAAATACTTCCATACGACTTTTCCCGATTCTATCAGGGAATTTATCACATCTTTCTATATTTTTAGTATTGAGTTAAAATACAGAAATCATCATATAAACTTATGGCTTCTTCCATTTCTGATTGAGCCAATTTATATTTTCTACCGTATTTCTGTCCCTGATTTTTTAATAAGGCTTTAAGAAATCTATCTTCTATTTCGTAGAATTTCTTTATACTTCTATAAGCTTTACATTCCAGTCTCTTTAAAACTTTAAATATTTCTCTTAATTGTATGGAAGAAATCACTCTGGATTATGGCGTCTCTATATACTTCTTTCACACCTTTGTGCATCCCCAATGCCTGGTCCATTACTGTATAAATTAATTCAAGCTCCTACTGAGGTGAGTATAAATAATGCATATTTTATTCTCGTGACGCGTAACGCGTGACGGGAGGATGCAATTTATTACATGCTCAGGTCAATAATTATGAAAAATCACCTGTCGTTTTAAATAGAATCTCAAAAAATTTAACTATAATTTAACAAATATTTAACATTTTCATGATTTTCATAAGGAAGAATATATGTTATACTATTCTTACAATAAATTATTGTTAGTAATCCTCGCGTGACGCATCACGCATTACGACGTAAATGGAGGTTTTGATATATGTACGGCTTTGGAATAGGTTATTCACCAATCTGTTCTTCTATGTATGGTTGCTACCCATCTTATGGTTACATGGGTGGCATGTATGGTCTGGCAAATAGTATTACAGGAGCAGCTTTATACGGTGGTCCCTATGCAGGTGCCTGTGTTGGTTCCACTTACGGAGGTATGTTCGGAGCAGGTGTGGGAAGTCTTCTCGGAGCAGGTATAGGCTCTATATTCGGCTCTGCAGGAGCAATAGGGGGAGGATTATTCGGAGGTCTTCTCGGCGGAGGAATAGGTTCCGGGATCGGTGCAAATTACGGATGGAACATGGGTATGATGGGACGATATGGCTGGTGGTAATCCGGACAGATGAGGCCTGTAGCTGACAGGTCACTATGGCATATAAGGATTTAATAAAAAATTTGACTTTAAAATCCAATGTGGTATAAAATAAAGAGTTAGTAAAAAATCTGATTTTTAAATACCTTTAAAACCAGGAATTTATAAGATAATTGTCGAAAAATTTCTGGTTTTAGTTTTTTAATCGGAAAGGCAGGTAAAGATATTGAGTGAAGATATATTCGAACTGACCAGATCGCCTTACTACAATGAGATTATTAATGGTATAAAACTGGTATGCCAGGACAATTTCTCTTCTCCATCCGTAGCAGAATTACTCGGAAGTATAAAATTTATGACACAGTTTCATAAAGATCTCAAAGAAATATACGGACGAAGAAAATTAATACAGACAGAAGGAATGATAAAAGAAAATAGTAATATAGAAAAAAATTTTCATGATATGGATAATATATTATTAAACATGTCAGGACAGATAAAATCCAGACAAAAAGATGCCCTTTTAAATGAAATGAACAAAGGTAAAGACGTTATATCTTTACTCTTCAAATCCTTTGACGAAATAGAAAGATTTGAAGAAACATCTCCCAAATATTCAACAAATCCCATGCTGAACGAACTTATAAGGGTTTCAGAAGGGGTCATTCAGGGCAGGTTTCCTCAAGAATCTCTCAGGGATATATTAGAAGATTTCGGTAAAAAAGTAACAGGAGCCTTTGAGGAATTCAATCTGTTGAAAAAATCGGCAGAGTCATACCTGGAAGAAGAAATAAATAGAACAGCCATATCCTATGAAGGGCTTATAGAAGCTATCAATAAAGCAAAAAAATTCTTTCACAGCAAAGATAAAGAACAGCTCAAACATGCCATGAAAGAGATAAAAGAACATGGAGAAAATTTAATAGAATCTCAGAAAATACTGGAAGCGAAAAAAAAAGAACCTTCCAGTAAAAGCTGTCTCAGGTGCGGCACAGCCAATCCTGAAGGAGCAAAAATCTGTATAAAATGCAGAATGACCATTCCTGATTTCAGTTCATCACGACCATCATCACAGTTCGACATCAGATTACAGGGTGATAATGTAATGCCGGTTCATAGTTCTCCTGTGACAGAAAATATATACAGACTGTCCGTGGCAATAGAAGACTATGAGGCCGGTAATATTACAAAAGAAGCTATGGCTGCTACTATTGAATGGCTTGAGAAAAAAATAACAGGAGGAAGAAAACAATTTGAAAGTCAAAAAAAGAAAAAACCTGATCGGATACCGGAAAAAGACAGAGACATAATAGAAGAGATGGAAAAACTCACAGAAAAAGGCATCAGTGAATTTGAAGATGCCATAAAAGATTTTAAGGATTTCTTAAAAACAGAAGAAGGATATTTACTGCATAAAGGCATGGAAAAAGCCACAGAGGCAGGAGATAAACTTTATAGAGTACAGACTATATTTCAATCACATCAGAAAAATATTTGAAAGGAATTATATATTATGACACAGGATAAGAAAACCTGCCCTTTTTGTGCAGAACATATAAATATTAAAGCCCTTATATGCAGATACTGCGGAAGTGATCTGCAGAAACAGAAAAAATGTCCTTTCTGTGCTGAGAAAATAAAGCTTAAAGCCAATATATGCAGATACTGCGGACATAATATAGAGAAACCTCCAGAAGTCCATAAAAAGGAAATTTCCAGTGTAACAGAACAGCCATCGGAGTCTTCATCGGTTCATAAGGCAGAACAGACATCGGAATCTTCATCTGAACATATAAATCAGGTACTTATGGATAATGCTGATAATCTCGGTCTCTTACTCGAAGAGAAAATGAAACTGGAGCAGAGATTAATGTTTAAAGTTCGGGAAAATGAAGAACTGGAACAGAGTTTATTGATTAAAGACCGGGAAAAAGAAGAACTGGAACAGAGTTTAATGGTTAAAGAAAAAGAAAGAATCGAACTGACAAACAGATTAAAGGCCAGGGAAAAAGAGTCAGAAAAACTGGAGGAAATATTGAAACTTGAAGAAGAAGGCAGAATAGAACTTCTGAATACTTTAAAAGCCAGAGACGAAGAACTGGCAGAACTGGAACAGAGACTGAAACAGGAAGAAGAAGACAGAATAGAACTTCTAAATACTTTAAAGGCCAGAGACGAAGAACTGGCAGAACTGGAACAGAAACTGAAACAGGAAGAAGAAGACAGAATAGAAATGGAAAACCGGTTAAAAATAGAAGAAGAAGACAGGATGGAACTTGAACAGAGGCTGGATAATCTGAGTAACATTCTCCTTGATAATACAGATAATATTAAAACCCTGATGAAGGAAAAGATGGATCTGGAGAATAAATTAAAATCTAAAGAAGAAGAAAAAACACATCTCGTTGAACTGATGAAAGCCAGAACAAAAAAAGCACTCAAGAAAATTACTTCAAAAGATGGCCAGCCTGATGATGAAGAAGTAACTCTTCCCCAAAGACAGCATATAAAAGAAATAAAAAACAGATGTCCATTCTGTATGAAAGAAAGTATTTATCATGTCCCGCCGGAGCAGTCAAAAAACAATTTAATCTGTAAGAGGTGTAACATGGAATACTTTTCTAATATTGTTATAGTACAGGAAATAGAAACCAGTATTATTGAAGATAAATCCATAAAATTTGTCGTAATGAAGGCTGTTGATTTTTCAGGTAACAGCGAAATTATAAAATTTGACTATAATGTGTTCAGAACACTGACTCAGGATAAAGATTCACCTGCTACAAATTCTTATGAATTAAAAGGGTTTAAATTGAATAAAAACGATGTTGTAGCATTAAATTATATAAATAAAAGGATATTTCTTGTTAAAAACTGCTCCATAGATAAATATATTGTATTATATCCTGAGATTTAATAGTCCCTTACATTCGCAGTCAGGGAAAGAACAGTCTGTTACACACAGATTTTACCATGGAGCGGCTTTTGTTCTGGAAACAAATCCCTCTATGGATATATGTTTTATTCCCTTATTCATACCTTCAGCGTTTCTTTCCTTCCAGTAAACTGTCACAACCATATGTTTTATTTCATTTATATCAAAACCATTATCCCATTCTTTTATTTCCACTACCGGTATAAAGGTTGTATTTTTTATTTCTAAAGGTTTCATAGGTTCAATTATATCATTGGGGAATCCGTCGTGATTGAGATCATAATAGGGAGGAGTTTTTATAATTCCCTTCGGATTTGCTCTGTGATAAAAATCAACACTGGCACCGGTACTTCCATAATAGGTTCCTGCAGGCAGAGCTGATATATCTGCTGTATGATGAACAAATTTACCTGTTTGATTTAAATCATTACTGTTCTTTCTATCAGGATAAAAATAAGAAGGATTTTCAGAATCTGCTATACCGGGGAAAAATGGTATCATATGAAAATTTTCTTTATAAACCTGCAGTTGAGCCATAGCAATATTCGAAGCTATAGATACATTTTCACCTTTTTTTATTATCATAAGTCCTCTTGCCATCACACCCAGAGTTATCAACACCCCTGTAGTCAGGACTATAAGAGCTACCAGTATCTCTACTAAAGACAGACCATTTTTCATAATAAATAATTTATCATCCTTTCACAGGAACTTATCAATTATTTTCAGGTTTTGCAAAGGTTGTAATAATCGTATGTTCATATAAATCTTTTCCAACGGCTTTTGTTCCGGTTTTAACTCTTGATTCTACAAAAATATGTATAACCGGTATAGAACATGAAATAATATCAGGGCTATATAAATCAAACTTTATAGAATAAATTTCACTTGCTATTTTTCTATCATTTGAAACAGAACCTGAAGTAATATTATATGGACATTTCAACGGATAAGAAGGAAGAAGAAAATCTTCCAGTTCTTCATCGGTTAAAGGTTCAGGATAGAAGAAGTTTTCAGGGTGGGCAGTAACCTTTATAACTCTTCTATAAACCTCTTTCTGGCCATTTTTTTTAAAATAAACTACATATCTGGTCCACTTTAATTTACCATCTTTCATATCATTATTTCCTGTGGCATCATCTGATGTTCTGGATGTAGGGAAACATATGGCATCCCATATTTCGTCGTGGTGTCCTCCGTTATCTTTACTCTTTTTTATTTTAACTCCAGGCAGATAACTTTCATTCAGTTCACGGCATAATCTGTCTATACACATCTGTGCTTCCTGCTGTGTTATAAGTTTATACCGTGATCTATTAAAGGCTTTAATACAATTAACCGTTATCGTTCCTATCATTGACATAAAAATACCAAAGAGACATATTACTATTAATAATTCTATAACAGTAAAAGCTTTTTTTTCTGATTTCATAGATTTCTCCTCATTTAAAGTTCCTGCCACGAATAAGTCGTAAGCACAGGTTTAATTACAATCTGACTGCTTCTGTATTTCAGGCTTGAAGGGCAGTAAAGTATGTAACAACCTCCTTTAAGCTCTATTTTTCCTCCATGTCCCGCCGGTGAGCATGAAGGATTATCATCAGAGAAAACGGCTCCTGTTATGCAGATAGACCCTGAAACTTTTTCAGCGGTAAAGGTTCCATGTGTAAAAATTACACCATGAAAAAAAGCTGTGGTGCTGTCAAGAAAAACTGAAGGATTTTTTACAAACCCTTCCCAGTTATTGTACCAGGACATGCCATGTTGTTCTGTAGCCCACTCCATGCCATGATTTGCCTCACTCATACTGAACCACTGGTTCAATTCCTCCGATACTGGCTTAAGTCCGTGCTCAATAAACTCATTATTACAGTCATTACAGCCGGAAAAAACCTGGTGACATATATCATAAGGGAAAATAGACGGGTATAATATAGTATTATGTAAGTACCAATCCCAGGCCTCTGAAGCATCAAGCTTTACAATTCCAGTTGTATTAAACATATCTGTAACATATTTTATATCAGAAGGAGCAGAAGAAATCCATGTATCTGCATCATTGCCGGAGGAAATGTTATCAACATCAAATATCTTTATGTCACCTTCTGCGAATACGGCAACTCCTGTCTTTACAGTGGTGATAAAAGATCCGCTCTGTTCCATACTTATAGAAAGTCCGTTCGGGTCATATCCTGCGACAAAAAGTTTGGAATTATCTCCAATCAGATCAGTATCCAGTGTAAGAGTTCCGTTTATAAAAACATTTGAATTAATAAGTTTCATATAAGTATCTTCACAGAGAACATGGAGACTTCCGTTTATAAATATATTTTGATTGACAAATGTTAAATCAGTACCATCGAAAACATACCTTCTGTCATCAGGTATATTCGGGTCCAGCGATGGGAAAGACGGACGGGTAATACTGCCGGGTGCCAGGCCGGAAAGTTCGTCTCCGTAAGTGATTTTTGTATAGATATCCGGGTCAGAGGGAGAACCATCTGTCAAACCGGAATCGGACAAACTCCATTCCGGCATAGTAATATTTCCCGGTCTGTTCTGTTCTATAAATCTCTCAGGAATTGTAGTGCCTGTATTTGTTACGGCACCATTACTGTGAAGAAAGCTTCCGTTTAAAATCCTTACAGAGGTTATATTATCACAGTTAATTCCATTACCTGCATATAAACTTCCTGCTATAGGAACAGGGTTAATAGCTGATTCAATACCATTCAACATAAGGGGGCCGTCACTTATGGTTATGGTATCTTCTGCTCCGCTGGTAAAATATGTATTTCTTACTGACATCTTTATAGTTCTTTTAAATCCTTCATATTCACCCTGAGCTATTATTACTGCTGTTTCTCCGTAAACCTCGGTAGAGGTCAGAGAAGGATAAAAAGAAGTACCTCCAAATACTGTTACCGTATGCGGGTTATGGAGATTATCAACATAGGCTGCCCTGCATATTCCCGGCAGTCCATTTGTATTTGTAATGGGACTGTAATTATGGGCAGAGAAAGTAAGTCCTGTCTGAGGAGCAGGTATGTCGCCAGGCGACCATATAAGATTTGGATCATTATTCTGAGAAAGTTCATATATACAGTACATAGATGCGGAAGTGGCAAGGCTTAATGCCTGAAGTCTTGCATGTATATTGCCGGATGTAGTCAGATTACCTGTACTTAAAGATACAATGGCCATGGAAATCAGAAGCAAAATTACCATTACACAGAGAATACTGAACAGAGCCATACCTGACTGGTATATACGGGAATAAATCATAGCTATAAATAACTCCTTACTGACCTGAGCATAAGCATGTAATAACAGTCTTCCTCCCGTCACGCGTAACGCGTTACGCGTCACGAGAGCAGATATTTATTATTTATGCTCACCTCAATAATATTATCTGTTTTATATAAATATCCCGGAAATCAGAAAAAGTTTCATTGTATAAAAAATTATTTTTTTAGTTCCATGTAGTATTTCTAATTACCGCTCCAGATAAGTTCATACCCATTTCTAAAACCTGTCCCTGACCG
>CAYSLJ010000212.1:0-10147 GCA_964431735.1 uncultured Synergistia bacterium
AGGATACTAATCGTTCTAACAATTTGCCGGAGTTATTTTTCTTACAGTACTAAGTGAATAGTGAATAGTGTTGCTTTTCACTATTCACTATTCACCACTCACTGTTCACTGCCCGAATATTCCGGAAAATCTTTCTCCAGACATTCAGGACATATACTGTGAGTAAATTCTGCCTGAGAATGTGATTCTATATAAGCTTCTATTCTATACCAGTAACCATTGTCATCCCTTATATTCTTACATGATGCACAGAGGGGAACTAATCCTTTCAGGCTATTTATATAATCAAGAGATGACTGAATTTTCATTATTAAATTACCTTTTTCTTTCATTATGTCTTTTTCTTCCGTAATATCTTGAACAGACATAAGTATTATTGGCTGTCTGTCACCTTCTTTAAAGATTTTTCTGGCATTTAACAATAATGTTCTTTTTTCTTCAGGTGACGAATTATAAACTAATTCGAAATTTTCAACACAGTCTTTTTCTTTCAGGCTATATTCAAGCATATTATGTAATGAAGATATATCCCACAGATTTTTATCCAGATTATATAATATCCTACCTGTACTTTTCTCCGGTGTTGTTTTGAAATGCCTGTAAAAATGATTGTTGGCAGAAATGATTCTCATATTAGAATCCATTATTAATGCAGGAATATGAAGATTATTAAGAATATTTTCCCTGTATTTTATAGCTTCAATAACTGCCTGTTCCCATTTCTTAATTTCTGTTATCTCTTCATATATACCGAGTATGCCGGTAATATTTCCTTCACTGTCCTGGAGAGGTATCCTGTTTGTATAGATCCATTCAGTTTTCCCTTTTTCCGTTTTTGGTTTTGGTTCCTTAATATGATATTCAGGTTTATTCATATTTATTACCTGACGATCACAGTCGCGATAAAATTCTGCATCATCTTTGTCCCATGAAAAATCATAATCATTTTTTCCTGCTATTTCCGTCGTTGATTTCAGTCCTGCATCTATGGCAAATAATTTGTTACATCCCAGGTATACTGAATGTTTGTCTTTCCAGAATACCCTTGCAGGAATTGCATCTACTATAGACTGGAGCAGGTTTCTGGTTTTATAGATTTCTGTATCCTTCCACTTTCTGTCAAGAAGATTCAAGAAAAATTCTCCTGTAAGTTTAAAGAACGTTATATCTTCGTTTTTCCACAGATATCCATTTTTATCCAGAGAAAAACCTGTTAAACCGACAAAGTTGTGTCCAACTATCATAGGAATTGCAAAGAATGATTTCATTTCATTGTCAAATTCCAGTAATTCCTCTTCTCGTTCCATACATGAAATTTTATAAGGTATATATATATAATCGAGAAGTTTCCCTTTTTTAAACAGGCAAGAAAGGGATTCGAAAAACACTTCTTTAAATCTTTTATTTCTCGGTTTAACACCTTCTTTACACCACTCATGGCTATGGTCAATCATGGTCAAATCATCTGAATATATATCGATAAAACATCGATCAACAGGGGCAAATTCTCCTATGACTTTTAAAGCCCAGTCTATTTCGTTATGAATTTGATTTGCCGGGAGGTTTGTAAAATGACCTGTTATAACTGCCATAAGCTGTTCTATTAACAGTCTGTATTTTAACTGTTTCTCAATCTTCATTCTCTTTCTGATTTCCGATTGAAGTTGTTCATTGACCATAGTAAATGTTTCATTGTTTTTTCTGGTAAGATCTTCAATGATTTTATGGCACTTTTTTAATTCATCATCCTTTTTTTTATTCTCCGTAATATCCCTGATTATTGCAAGAACAAAGGGATTATTTGTATTATCACTTCTGGAAAGGGATATTTCTGCTGGAAATATGGTACCGTCACTTCTCAGGGCAGTAACAGTTAAAGTTTTGTTGATTCCACCGTTTGGCTTCCCTGTGGAGAAATAGTCCTGTATGTACTGTCTGTGAAGTATTCTGAACTCTACCGGCACGAGAATATCAAGGGATTTTCCCTGAATATCTTCTTTCTTATGACAGAATATTCTCTCTGCTTCACTGTTAAATATATTGATTATCCCCTTTTTATCTATAACTACAATTGCATCTTTATTCTCATTTATGATTTTATCCGCACAATCTCTGTATGTTATAGATGTTGCACTTTTGCTGAAATGCTCTTTATTTAATTCCTGAAGATCTTTTATCAAAAGGGGGGGATGGGGGAAACTCTCGATTTTTGGCATAAAAATATCCTCCTCTTTCTCTCTCTATTTTTATTTGTATGTTTATTG
This sequence comes from uncultured Synergistia bacterium, assembly GCA_964431735.1. Classification (GTDB taxonomy): domain Bacteria; phylum Vulcanimicrobiota; class SpSt-956; order SpSt-956; family JAKJGF01; genus CALARM01. Next base: position 2,265 of record CAYSLJ010000212.1, read on the forward strand.
GTCTAGTATATATTATATGCTTATCTGTATTTATAGTCAACGTAATTATAAATATTTTTATAAATAATCTTTTCGTTGAACCGTAAGGAAAATTACAATATTGGTTTTAAACTGACTATAATATTTATAGCCGGCATTTTTATAAATATTTTACGGAAATTTTTCAGATTATTGATAATAAAAAAAATAAAGGTATCATAAATACCTTTATTTTTTTTACTATTATGTAACAGTGCTAAATACTGCATCTCTTCCAGTCACGCGTTACGTGTCACGCGTCACGACTATAACCAGTGGAATATTTATCGTTATAATTACTAAATCTGTGGCATTTCAACATGATTTGTTATATTTCCGCCAAAGACTCCCATTACAAATCCTGCCGCTCCTCCGAATACTCCTGCAACTGTTCCTGCAACGATAGATGGTACGGCACATAATATATGGAGACCCGGGTTATCCAGTCCGTCAACAGATGGCATAAAATGTTCCACTGCATTACCTACTTTTATAAATCCTGCAGCAAAACCACCTAAAGTAGAATGTTTTAAATTATCTACATAACCTGAATCTTTCGGATCGCTTTTTACAAAACCATCTGCAGGTTCTGATGTTTCCTGCCTTTTTACGGGAGATTGTAATAGCTTTTGACCTGTCTGTACATTGTTTCCTATAACCATTTCCCAATCACTCCTAATAAATAATTTTTTATCAAACTTACTATAATATATTTGTTTTGAAATAACAATATTTTATTGTTAACGTTATGTTAATTTTTTTTTAAGTTTTTATTCGAAGGATATGGAGATGAGCATTGAAAAAGCACTTGGGATTATAATAGATAAAAAAGTATCCATAAAAAGCTTCTGCATGGCAGGCTCTGGAGAAGAAAAATTAGTTTTTTATATAGAATTAAAAATTAAATATCGGAGGCCTCTTTTAGACCTCCGACTGTTTCATGAGTATTTTCATAATATCAGCCTTTCTTTTAACTTGGGAAATGACAGGCACAATATACTATATTTCCAGCACACATTATACACATTCCAATTATTCCTCCCCCATTATACCCTGAATATACTTTCTTTATCATTCTTCTCACCTCCGATTTATTCTTCTTTCTTCCTCTAATTGTATTATATGATAGAGATGTGAAGAACTCATGAAAAAGATAAGAATGTTCTGTGAAGAATTTGTAGGCCCGGTTGAGTAATATTTTAGCAGACTGTAAGAACAGGTTGTATTATAGATTTTTCGGATGGCATGAGTACATCAAATGGAGAATTAAATACTTCACATGTCTTACCTTCAAGATAATTTTCAAAATCAGGCCAGGTAGCATAATCTGAATGAGTATAAATCTTTTTTTCTTTTTTTAATGGATCTGACATAAATATCACCTCCAATTAATATTATATTATCATTTTGCATTTATTATGTATATAAATTTATCAGAAAAGGGAATATAGTATTCCTGTAATACGACTGTTACAGTGAAAGGAGTGATGTTTCAATGAAATGTAAAGAAGGCAGCAAAACATATGTTTATGAAGACAGAATAATAACCGGGGGAACTGTTATAGTGCCGGAAATGAACAACTGTTCAATACCGCTTAAATCTACGGAAGTAAAAGGAAATATTAAAGGAGTAATAGCAGAGATAGAAGTAATACAAAAATTCCATAATGATCTGGAGAAAAAAATAGAAGCTGTATATGTATTTCCCCTGTCAGAGAAAAGTTCGGTACATTTCCTGGAAATAAAAGCGGGGGAAAGAATAATAAGAGGAGAAATAAAGGAAAGACAGGAAGCAAATCAGATATATAATAAAGCAAAACATGACGGAAGAAAAGGGGCACTTGTTGAAGAAGAAAGACCCAATCTTTTCACTATGTCTGTTACAGGTATTGAATCAGAGCAGGAAATAGAAGTTAAACTAAAATATTATGAAATAATAAAATATGAAAATAACGAATATGAATTTCACTTCCCCATGACAGTTACTCCCAGATATATGTCTCCTGAAGTAACAGATGGAGAAAGGATTTCTCCTCCGATAAAAAATTCTGATGATAATAATAAAAGAACTGTAAGTATATCTATAAATTTAGATACAGGTTTTGACATTGGAAATATCTATTCTCCGACCCATAAATTGTATATAGAAGAAAAGAGTAAATCTGTAAAGAAAATAGAACTTGCCGGAGAGGGAGAATTACCTGATAAAGATTTTGTGCTTAAATATGCTTCTAAAGGTGAAAAGATGGAAAATGCCATGTATTTTTACAGGGAAAAAGATAAAGCCGGCACATTTATGTTAAATATTACACCTAAATTTGACTATGGCCCGGGAGAAATTGTAAAAAGAGAGGTTATATTTGTCCTTGACAGATCAGGTTCTATGTCTCTTTCATCAGGTCATAACGTAATTATACCTCCTGTTTACGATAAAATTCTTACAGATTTACAGGTTGAATTTAACAGTTTTCTGGATTATATGGACATGCTGGAAAAAGATTCTTTATCCATTCAAAAAAATCTGGAAAAAATCAGGGAGAAAATAGAAAATCTTCATGAAATTATTCAGTCTCTGAAAAAAGAAGCATCCCTTTTTCGCACCAATACTGCTTTAAAGAAACTCGAAACATTTGAAAATAAACTGAAAAAAATAGGGGAAATAACATCTGATACGCAGGAAAGTCTTTCTTCTCATATTTCAGAAACAAATCATTCTATCCTATCAGATTCGCTTTTTCAGGTAAACATTGCTATGATTAAAAAAGAACTTTATGGAATTACAATTATTCATTTTGCCCCTGAAGTAACAATCTGTGATACATTGAGCACCATGGATCAGGCAAAGGATTCTTTAAAGAAAGCCCTTGAAACACTGAGAGCAGGTGATATATTCAATATTATTACTTTTGATGACAGAGTTGAAGTGATGTCGGAACGATCTCTGGAATTAAATGAAATAAATCTTATGATGGCAGATAATTTTATAAACAGTACCTATGCAAGAGGAGGAACAGATATACTTTCTGCAATGAATCGTGCCCTTTCTCTACCTTCTTCAAAATCACATTTAAGACAGATAGTATTTATCACAGACGGAGCAGTAGGAAATGAAGAATTTGTCTTCCAGGAGGTGGAGAAATCTATGGGAAGAGCACGAATATTCACATTTGGCATAGGCCCTTCAGTAAACAGATATCTCCTGGAAAAAATGGCAAAATCGGGAAGAGGTTCTTCATATTTCATAACAAATATCGACGAAACAGGAGATACTATAGAAAAATTCAGCATACAGACTTCCACCCCCGTCCTTTCAGATATTGCTCTTGAATGGGAAGGAGTCAATGTGTCAGATATTTATCCCTGTCCTGTGCCAGATCTCTATACAGGACAGATCGTTAAATTATTCGGAAGATTTCATTCAGAAGGGACAGGTAAAGCAATTTTAAAATACAGAACAGGTGAGGGAGAGTTTAGAGAGGAGTTATATGTGGAACTTCCTGAATCAGAAACTTCTTACCCTGCCATAGAAACCATATGGGCAAAGGAGAGAATAGAAAATCTTCTGGATAGACAGAGAGAAAATCCTAAACAAAAATCCTCTCTGAGAGATGAAATTCTGGGACTTGCGCTGAAATATAAGATTGTTACTCCGTATACGTCTCTTGTAGCGGTGGAACATAGTAATGAAAATGGAGAAAGAGAAGAAATTATAACAGTAAAAGTCCCTCTTCTGCCCCCTTCACCTGTGCCTTCCAGTAGTTCTGCAGTATATTGTATGGTAACTCCGGGAACAGGTAGTATGTATAAGGATACAAGAAAATCCGAACCACTCCCCGGGTATGACGGAGGAAAAGAAACTTTCTGGAACAGAGTCTCAGATAATGCCTGGATTGTAAGTTCTATAGGCAACGTTCTTGTACCTGATCCGGGAGCAGAAGTAACTTCCAGATACGGCTTTGATGCAATGCCGGGAAAACAGATGGCTATAGATGCAGATCTTAATCGTGGACTTATAGATCCCGATGAAGCTAAAAGGATAAGAAAAGAAAAAGAAGCAGCATATGAAAGGGAATTAAGAAAGGCAAGAGGATGGTTTTATTATGCAAGATTGATGTTTTTTTCCCCTCTTCTCATTATGCTTTTTGTTCTTACGTTTTTATTTACAGGAGTAACAGATATATTAAGTATGATATTTAATATAATAAAAGGATTTTTCTCACGGCTGTTTAAGAATAAAAGAAAATAATGAGTGGTGAGCAAGTAATGGCAGATTCTGCAAATAATTTATCTCTTCAAAAAGGTACAGTTCTTGAAGGAAGATATGAAATAATAAAACTCATAAAAGCAGGAGGTATGGGAGCTGTCTACAGAGCCTTTGACAGGATTCTGGAACATATCTGTGCTGTTAAGGAGCTACTTCCTTCATGTAATGATGAAAAAGCCACGGAATGGTTCAGGCGGGAAGCAGAATTACTTGCAGGCCTGAACCATCCCGGTATGCCGAAAGTAACAGATTATTTTATTCACCATGGCAGATATTATCTTGTCATGAATTTTATAGAAGGTGAAGATCTACATAAAATACTTGTTAAAGAAGGAAAACCCGGTTTGTCTGAAGAGAAAATCATTGAAATTGCAATAGCAATTTTACATATTCTTCATTATCTTCACAGCCAGTCACCTCCTGTTATATATCGTGATATAAAACCGTCAAATATTATGATAGATAAAAACGGAAAGGTAATGTTAATAGATTTCGGCATTGCAAGGGTACTGACAGACAGAGATATACAGAAAACCACTGTAGGAACTCCCGGATATGCACCTTTAGAACAGTACAGAGGACAGGTAGAACAGAGGTCTGATATCTATTCTCTCGGTGCCACAATGCATCATCTCCTTACAGGTATTGCTCCCATACCATTTAATTTTGTACCTGTAAAAAATGTTAATCCTAAAGTTTCAGATGAAATGGAATCTATTGTCATGAAAGCTCTGAAGGAAGACCCGGAGAATAGATTTTCTTCTGCAGAAGAAATGTTAAAACTTCTGGAAAGACTTGAGAGAGGAGAAAAAGATTTACCTCTTGACTGGCTGGATAAGGGAGATATGTGTTTTGATCGTGGTAAATATGAAGAATCAATAAAATATTACGATAAAGCCATAGAGCTTGACAGAAAAGACGGAAGAGCCTGGACTGCCAGAGGTCTTGCCTTCCATAATAAAGGCGTATATAAAGAAGCACTTAAATGTTATGACAGTGCTTTGAAATTTGAACCACATTATCTGCTTGCCTGGCGGGCTAAAGGTCTTACCTTGAATAAACTCGGGAAATATAAAGAAGCAATCGCCTGTTATGATAAAGCCATAGAGCTTGACCCTGATGACGGAAGAGCATGGAATAATAAAGGCGTCATTTTAAATACTCTTAAGAAATATGAAAAAGCTGTTATATGTTATGATATAGCTTTAAACATTATACCTGATTATATAAATGCGTGGAATAATAAGGGAATAGCTCTATATCATCAGGGAGAAACAGAAGAAGCTCTGAAATGTTTTTATAAAGCTATGGAAATAAACCCTTCCTTTGAAGACGGAAAGAAGAATCTAAAATCTGTCCTGAAGGTTTTCAGAGGGAAATTTCCTTTTGATCTTGCCAGGCCGGGTCATCATCTCTGTGAACAGGGCAGATATGAAGAAGCAATTGAATTTTATGATATGGCTTTAAGCATTAACAGTGAACATATCACTGCCCTTTATAATAAAGGTCTCGCTTTATGGGAATTGAAAAAATACGAAGAAGCCCTTGAATGCTACAACATGGTTCTGAAGTTAAACCCCTGTCATGATATGGCATGGTACGGTAAAGGAAAAGTTCTTCAGGCCGTCGATGACTATGACGAAGCTATTAAATGTTATGAAACAGCAGTAAAAACAAATTGCAAAAATAAACCGGCAATCCTCGATCTTGCATTTATGCTGAACAGGAAAGGAAGATATGAAGAAGCTCTTGGTCTCTATGATAAAGCCCTTGATATTGACGAAGAGGATATTTATGCACTGAATAATAAAGGTTTTGCTCTTTACAATCTGGGAAAATTTAAAGAAGCACTGTCATGTTATGATAAAGTGCTTCATATTGAGCCGCAGGATGTAACAGCCATACATTATAGAGAACTTGCAGTGACTATGAGTAATATCAGAAATGCTGAAAATGTATAATATTTCGAGAAATTTATATGAGAATCGTGAAGGGTGAAGAGAGATGAATACTTTCTCATGCTTTGCTGTGACCATCCGGTCATAGTGTCTCAGAATGATATTCTCCGATAATTTCAATCAACCCGACAATATTCTCATTCAATAGTTCTAAATCTTCAGCAGGTATCCACCATTCAGTATGTGTTTTTCCTCCGACTTTTTTCACGGGATACCGGTCCATAAATTCTTTTTTTACATAAAATTTTGTTACATATCCTGTCCCGGCTTCCTTCACATTCCAGTTCTGTGCAATTTCCCTTGCATATTCTTCATTTGTAACAGGATAAAATATGGGCTGTTCGGGAAGTCTCGGAGGCCATTTTTTAAAACCATTTTCTTTAAGGATTTCCATCTCTTTTGGCCCCACAGGCCTGTAAAGTGTTACTGTATTCATCTATTCTTCTCCTTGATATAATCTTCTATCTGTTTCTGAATAAATAAAGCATCTTCCGGTTTTTTTATATTTGTAACCATATTGAAAATTTCGTTGCTTTTTAAAATGCAGTTTATCTTATAGGACATAGGAGTACCGTCTGAAAGTTCTTCTATGGTATAGATTTTTTCTATGTCAGATAATTTAATTTTAGTATTTCCATATCCCGGCAGAGGCCGGCATTCAAGAAAAAATTCACCGTTTTTAAGTTTTATAAAGGTTTTATTTACAAAACAGGCGAGAGAGTAGTAATTCATAAAAGCTACTACTGATGCGCCGAATAGGAGAAGTAAAAAAAATCCCATATAAATGGCCAGCATAATTACAGAGGGGTTGCTGAAAATATGTTTTATTAATTTTACTGCCCATATTATAAAAGAAAAAGAAAGACATATGTCCAGAAATAGTGTTAAAAAAATAAGGAAACCGTCTATGTTAAAAGGGCGAATAATAGAGAGTTCTCCGTCTTTTGGGTTAACTTTTATATATGATGGCACAGGAAGAAGTTCATCTGTACAATAAGAAAGGGTAGAGCATGTTTCGCAGACTCCGATCATTGTACGACTGTCTATATGATGTTCAGGAATTTCCTTACTGCAATGGGAACAGAGCATTTACATTAATCTAAAGCAAATCTAAAAACTTATCTACACTTATATCAGCTTTACGAATTAATGTTCGAAGGGTGCCAGTTGATAATTCTTTATGCTGAGGTATTGAAAGATTTGCTCTTGCACCTTTCTTAATCATAACTACATGGCTTCCTACCTGGCCAATTGCCTGCCAGCCGCCTTTTTAAAATGCTTTGACAGCTTCTGAGCCTGATATGTTATTTAATCTTCCCATAAATTAAACTACTACCATAACAGGTTTTGCTCCTTCTTTATTATCCATCTCCAGAACAGCCTTCTGGTCTTCAGCCCAGAGCCATGCTATGATGGCTTCTTTAATATTTTCCAGAGCCTCTTTTTCAGTTTTACCCTGAGATACACAGCCGGGAAGAGCCGGACACTCCACAACTATCCAGTCATCCTCTGCTTTTTCCAGCTTAACATGAAAGATCATAAAAAACCCTCCCTGCTTATTATAACATAATTTATATGATAGGAATGACAATTAAATAAGTGTCTCACAATGTATTAAATCGTGACGCGTAACGCGTAACGCG
>CAYSLJ010000213.1:0-9739 GCA_964431735.1 uncultured Synergistia bacterium
GACCAGAGCGGTCATGGCTGTTTGGGGGGGGATTATTGGGATTACAGGATTTTATCTCCTGTACCCCGGGCAGTGTTCAGACGTTTAAATGAAGGCCAGTTACGCATCACGCATCACGCATCACGCATCACGACTCATCACTCACTTAAATTCTAATAAGTTATGAAATACACTATAAATAGCTGAACTCTATAAAAATTTGTTTCTTAGAAGGTTTTTTCCTTTAATAAATAGAATGTTATTAGTCAATTGGAGGTGAGGGATTTGGAAAAAAAAGAAAATAATCTTCCTCATACAGAAGAGAAACTTCAGACTTTGCCGGAAAATACAGGTAAAGAAACTGCTCCTCTTTCAGATAAACCATTACGAGAACCTTCATTGCCGGAAGTTAAATCTACAGAAGAATTAAAAACTGATAGAAAGGAACAGGAGGAAGTAAAACCTGAAATAAAAGAGGAACCAAAACCTGAGATAAAAGAAAAACCATTTACCATTCCTGTTGCTCCCGATAAATATGATAAACAGGTCCTCACATTGAAAAACCTGGGTTACAGTGAACAACAGATTCTTGATAATCTATTACGTCTTAACCCGGAGTTACATGAGAAAAAACATGTTGCGGCACAGGCAGTAGGGAAATATTTCGAACGAAAACAGCCTGCCCCTGAACCTGTTGCTCCGGCAATAATGGGAGGTATGGAATTGACTGAAGAAATGAAGGAATTTATAGAGTCATCTCTCAGAAAACAGATTGATGCTTTCAGAAATATAATAAAAGATGAAAGAGAAAGACGATTATCTTTTATAGAAGCTTTGACTGTTAAAACACTTGAATGGGCTCCTATGGTACTCTTTATACAGCTTGTATTTACTGTTGCTTTTCTTTTATATAAAGGAGGTCTCGATGGTATTGCAGTTATCTTCTACGGGCCTTCTGTTCCTTCCCAGATAATACCTCTTGCTTTTATCTTTTTAGTGGCAGGACTTTCCGTCATGATGGTCTTTTTAAAAGATCAAGTCTATGATGAAAAAGCACTGGATAAGTTGAAAGTGTTAATTTATCTTGTATTATTTCCTCTTATTCTGTCCATTCAGGTTATGGCTCTGGATAGATACAGAAATGAAGCCAACTGGTACGATTTCAAAAGTATAAATAACAGAGACTATTTTTTAAAAAGATGGTATGAAACTGATTACAGAGATAGAATTATATTTTTAAACAGAGCCGCTGCTTTTATAGAAGCACCACATACCGGTCCTTCAGATATAACTGTTGTAGCAAGACCTCTTGTCTATCTTGGTGTAGATCTTTTTAACCCGAATTTATCTGACCAGAAAGTAATAGCCATATATAAAGCAATCCTCCTTTATGATCAGTCTTCCGGGCATAGAATAGAAGTTATAGAAAAATTACAGGACATGCTTACTGTACAGAAGACTGTTATGATTAATATGGATAACAGGCTTTCACTGACTAAAAACATGATAAACGACATGTCTTCAGTAAAATCAAAAGAGAGATTTTATATTATAGATAATATTATTGAGAAAATAAGAATTAATAAAAATCATAACCTGATTACTGTTATAAATATCCTGAAGAATGTACTTCGTAATGATAAGGATCTCACTGTAAGGCTTAAAGCTATCGAAGTTTTGACTGACCTGGGAACATCCAGGATTGTAATGGAAGACCTTATATCACAGGAAAAAGATCGGGCAGTGTTTCAGAGTCTTTATGAAGCAATAAATAAGTGAGTAGTGAACATGGTCGTTATGAAATGCTCTGAAATGGTTAAGGACTGCAAGAAAAACAACGTGACAATTGCTATAACAATAAGTATTCTCGCGTTACGCGTTACCCGTCACGATTTAAATTGTAAAGTTATTTCCTGGCACCTTCTGAGTACCGTAACAGGTAAAAGGTTACCCATAAAAAGCTTCTGCCTGGCAGGCTCTGGAAAAGAAAAATTAGTTTTTTCTATAGTATTAAAAATTAAATAAGGGTTAATTTATTGTCTGTAAAACAAATTATATAAGGCAAATTATTTTTCTTCGTAAGAGCCTGTCAGGCAGAAGCTGATAAAATGGTTACGAACTTATCTGGAGAGGTACTGAGTATCAAGCATCGCTATTTAAATCATTTCTCAGAAATTCCATTACTCTTTTTGCCATTGGCAGTTCACGATCCAGTGAAAGGGCTTTCTGACTGTAAATATAAGCTTCTTCTGTCTTACCTGAAAGATAAAATAAATAGCCCATAATTGACATGGCTATTTTGTTTTTTCCGTTTTCTGACAATATATTCAGCATAAGATTACCTGAGTCTGCGATTCTATTTTGAAGTATATAAAGTAATGACAGGTGAATTTTTATATCTATATTATGAGGAACTTTTTTTAAGGCATCTTCGGCAAAATTTATTGACTCGTCGATATTTCCTGTACCGTAATATATCTGGCTGAGCTGGAAAAGGGATTTCCAGTGTTCCGGCTCTATAGATATTGCCTCTAACAGATATTTTAACGATTTATCTTTCTTATCCTGAAAATACAGGTCATATCCTGCCTGATACAGGGCTTCCACCTTTTCTCTATCTGTTTGTGCTATATATATATTATAATCATTCCTTAATTCTAAAAATTCTTTTGCCAGAGGAACTATATCATAAAAATTTTTTACTGAATATATGATTGAATATCCGTGAAAAGCACAGAACAAAAGCTCCGGGACAGGGGAATATATGCCGTAATAGCGGCAGGAATAAGGTCTGAACCTGTAAATGGAACAGCCCATCTTTTCTATATTATAAAGAGGACATCCTCTGTGGATAAGTTCTCCCTGAAGATCTCTTTTCTTTTGAATATAATCTTTGAAATCCTTTGCCTTTCTTTCCCGACCTTCTTCTTTCAGTCTTACCTTTATAAGATCATATTCTATCTGACTTACACCATGTAATAGAAAATGACTGCAGCAAAAACGGCATGGAGAACAGAAATTTTTCTTTCCTCTGTCAAGCAGTTCAGCTGCCTTTGAATAAATGTTTTCAAGTCTTTCAAAAAAATTTGTTTTCATAATTTATATGGAGAGGTAGTTTATCTAAATAATTTATTTTAAATAAAAATATATAATCCTCCCTGTGCCGGCCATAATAAATATCATGGCTATAATATAATAAAATACTCTTACTCCGTTATTACCTGCAATCCTTTTTAAAAGCTTAATATACCATAGATCAAACAAAACAGGATAATTTCTGTTTGTTGCTATTATAAGCAAAATTCCTATTGAAATGAATACAGGTGATATAAAAATAGTTTCTTCCATTATCAGTACCGTGACGTGTCACACAGTTTATATGAAAATCGTAACGCGTAACGCGTAACGCGTTACGGGAGGAACAAATTTTCATGTTGTGACCGAACCGGTCATGGTTGCTACATACAGTATCCTGCACGTTGTATTTAATCGCGTCACGCGTCACGCGTTACGCGTTACGACCTGTTACCTTGCTCTGATACTGCTGGGTTTAAAATAACCAAAATTTAAATCTCTATCTGTATTCGGGTCATAAAAGGGATCATCCGTATAGAGTATATATCCGCTTTCACCTACCCACCGGTGTTTCCACTGGTTTGTATCCGTTTCTACAGCCCCTGTATAGGGGTTAACATATTCATCCTGATTTGTAAAGACCAGATAGTATTCTCTGTTAATTTCCGACTGTACCTTATGTTTATGTTCTATTATTTCTCTGTATGTATTTTGGATATATTGCTGTGTTTCCCTTGCCCTCATAGATCGTTCTCTTACACCTCTGTTCGATGCTATGAGCCAGTCCATATTGACTCTGACGGAATTTTCTATCATATTAAAAACAGGTTCCCATGTGTCAAATTCGTCTGCAGGTGTTCTTATATATTTGGTATCCTGGTTTTCCCACATGGAAGACGTATACATACTGTAATAAATAGTTGCAGTTATAAGTTTTTCTTTATACCTTATTCCTTCTTCTTCGTACGTAACTGTCAGTATGATACTGTCGTAATTATACTGCATATACATGGCGTTCTGTGCCGTATGTTCCTGCCATTTCCTTATTAAAGACGGAGAATTCTTACAATCCAGAACCTGAATATTTACAGCATATGGATGTATCTGAGGTATAATAACTGCAGTAAGGAAATCTATTGCTCTCATGGCAGGTAAAACTGTCATACCATTACATGTACTGCCGGGAGGGAAACATGGATCCCTGAGATCATAAAAACGGTTACATGGCAGATAATGAAGTAATATTTTTCTGGTTCTGTCTTTCATTATTGAAAAGTTTAAAAAAGGTTCCTGTATGGACTGGGCAATACCTGCGCCGGGAGCCAGAGGATTTGGCCTGTATATGCCTCCTTCCGCATGCCAGTCATAAGGTATTAACATGGTAAAAGCCTGTTCATTCTGTTCCATATATGGTTTAAATATGACAGGTTTTACGTTAAGTTTTTCCTCTTGCCTGTATGAGCTGGTTCCTGCTCCCTGACTCTGTGACTGTGGTGGCTGTGAACATTCTTCAGGCAGAGAAGCGCCACAGCCTGTACAGAATTTTATTACACATTTCAGTTCATTTCCACAGTAAGGACAGAATTTTATCATTTTTTTATAACTCCTGAATGGTAAGTGGCGAGTAGTGAGCAGTGAGGATTATTTCTGCTCACTACTCACTACTCACCAGATTGTTCCAGAGCTTTTTCGAGCAGAACAGAAGTCATTTTTTCCCTGTATTCCCGAGTAGATCTCAGATCAGATATGGGTTTTGCTTCTTTTTCTATTATCTGTCCCGCATCTTTGATTATCTCTCCGGATATATGTTTACCTTTAAGGAAATCTGCTGTTTCTTTTGCCATAATTACAGTAGGGCCTACTGCTCCCATGGCTATTTTTATATGTTCTATAGAACCATTATTTTTTCTGCCACATAAGGCCAGCGATACTTTTGATATGGCCAGGGCATTTCTCTGACCGAGTCTTACATAGGCTCCGAAATCTACTTTTTCTCTGGCTATTCTTATTTCTTTAATAATTTCCAGAGGTTTTCTCACAGTTTTCCCTGGTCCTTTAAAGAAATCCTCTATCGTGACCCATCTTTCCCCGGAAGCTTCCACAAGATGTATTTCCGCACCATGAACATAAAGAGGCGGTATAGAGTCTCCTGCAGGTGATGCATTTCCTATGTTTCCTCCTATAGTGGCGCGGTTCCTTATCTGAGGAGAACCTACATGGGAGCAGGCCTGAGTGAGTGCCGGAGTATATAGTTTAAGATCTTTATGTTTTTCTATCTCGCCATGGGTGACAAGAGCGCCTATGGTAATATAATCTTTATCTATCTGTATGCCTTTTAATTCAGACAATCCGCTTATGTCAATCACAGTAAATGGCCATGAAAGAAAATCATCTTTTATCCTTATAAGCAGATCCGTTCCTCCTGCAATAAAATAAGGATTTTCTAGATGCGGAAGTCCGGATAAATCACTTAAGTTCTTCAGTTTTATAACAGGAAATCTTCTCACTTTGCCACACCTCCTTCTGAAGCTTTTTGAATGGCAGACACTATTTTAGTGTATCCTGTACAGCGGCAGAGATTGCCGGAAATTCCCCGTTTTATCTCTTCTTCCGTAGGAGATGGATTTTCATCCAGAAGAGCTTTTGCGGAAATAATCATGCCCGGTATACAGAACCCGCACTGAACTGCCCCTTCTTCTATAAAAGATTTTTGCAATGAATGTAATTCTCTGCCATTACTTACTCCTTCTACAGTCAAAATTTCTGTTCCTTCAAGCTGTGAGCCGAGAACAAGACAGGCGTTTACCGCTTTCCCGTTCATCAATACGGTGCATGTTCCACATTCGCCTTTACCGCAACCTTCTTTTGTTCCTGTAAGCTTCAATGTATGTCTCAATATTTCCAGCAGAGTCATTGAAGGATCTATAGAAATATGCTTTTTTTCTCCGTTAACTATAAAATTAAGATCTATCAGTTCTGACATATATATCTCCTTTCTAAAATAGTGAGTAGTGAATAGTGAGTAGTGAATAGAAATGTCTACTCACTACTCACTATTCACTGTTCACTTATAGCTTTATATAACTTCTCCGGTGTTACTGGCAACTCTTTTATCCTTACTCCTGTTGCATGGCTTACTGCATTTGCTATGGCAGGAGCAACACCCAGTATGGGAAGTTCTCCGAAACCTTTTGCTCCGTAAGGGCCATCAGGATAGGTATGTTCTACTATAATCGGTTCTATTACGGCGGAGTCAACAGCTGTAGGAATAATATAAGTGGAGAAATTAGGGTTTATCATTTTTCCTGATTTATCATATATCAGACCTTCTGTTAAAGCGTAGCCCATACCCTGCACGACGCCTCCCTGAATCTGTCCTTCTACCAGTGTTGGATTTATTGCCTTACCTACGTCATGAGCGGCAGTTATCTTCAGTACTTTTATTGTTCCTGTTTTCATATCTACTTCTACTTCTGCAATATTTGTAGAATAAACATAGGTAAAATAACACCATCCCTGGCCTGTTTCTTCATCAAATGTGGTATGTGGCGCCACGAACCATCCCTGGGCGGCAAGATGAACATCCTTTTTTAATGCTTCTTCTATAACCTGATTAAAGGTTATTCTGATAGAAGGATTTTGATTAAAATATATATGGCCGTTATCCCATATGAGGGATCTGGCAGGTATATTGAGCATATTTTCTGCTACTTTTTCAAGCCTTTCTCTTAACTGTCTGCACGCATCCTTTATGGCATTACCTGACATAACTGTAGACCGGGAAGCCACTGTAGGGCCACTATCGGGAACCCTGGTGCTGTCTGTCTCAAGTATATATATCTCTTCATAGGGTACTCCAAGGGCATCTGCAGCAATCTGAGACAAAACTGTTTTCATGCCCTGTCCCATTTCCGTAGTACCTACTGCAACATTTATGGAGCAATCTTTATTTATTTCTACATAGGCTCCTGATTTTTCATATTTTTTTCCTCCTGCACCCAGGGAAACACCATAAAATGATGAGGCGATTCCGATTCCTCTCTTCTTATTTCCCTTATCCTGTTCATAGAGACCTTTCTTTTTCTCCCATTCAGATTTTTTCCATGTTTCATTTATTGTATCTAAAAGTCCTACACTTGTTTCCAGTTTCTGCCCTGTAGCTGTTTCATCTCCAACCTGAAAAGCATTTTTTCTTCTTATTTCTACAGGGTCAATATTCAGTTTTTCCGCCAGAATATCAAGCTGGGCTTCATGGGCTAAAATTAACTGGGGCTGACCGAAACCTCTGAAAGCTCCGCAGTGAACCCTGTTTGTTGCTACTGCATAGCCGTCTATTTTTACATGTTCACATTTGTAAGGGCCGGAACTGTGGATAAGCCCTCTCCACAGTACTATGGGGCTCAATGTAGAATATGCTCCTCCGTCCATGTAAAATGTTACTTCTATAGCTGTGATAGTGCCGTCTTTTTTTACTCCTGTTTTATATTTTATAAGGCTGGGGTGTCTTTTTGTAGAAGTGAGAAAATCTTCTTCTCTCGTAAGAACAAGTTTTACAGGTCTCCCTGTAAGAAAAGCCATAAGTGCCACATTCCCTGCATAGAGTGAAGGTATATCTTCTTTACCTCCAAAGCCGCCTCCTGTAACAGTCTGAATTATTCTGACTTTGTTCAATGGAAGACGGAGAATATTTGCCACTCCTTCCTGAACATAAAAGGGACATTGCATGGAACCATATACGGTTATTGCTCCGTCATGAGAAGGTACTCCGACCATACCGTTTGTTTCCAGATAGGAATGTTCCTGATGGGGAGTACGATATTCATTTTCTATAATAATATCTGCTTCTTTGAAACCGGCTTCTATATCGCCTTTTCTTATTTTATAGTATTTATGTATATTTCCGTGAGGGTGAATCTTCGGTGCATCTTCTTTTATACTTTCTTCTATTGATAAAACAGGTGGTAATTCTTCATATTCTACTTTTACAAGTCTTGCCCCTTCTTCTGCTGCCTCCTGTGTTTCTGCTGCAACATAAGCAACAGGTTCACCGTAATATCTCATCACATCTTCTGCCATATAGGGCATATCTTTTCTTACTATAGGAACGAGATTTTCGCCGGGTATGTCTTTTGCTGTAATAATTTTTACTACACCTTTAACATTTTTAGCCTCATTAATATCAATAGATATTATTTTGCCATAGGCTACCCTGCTGTATACACCTTTAGCAAACAGCATATTGTCAAAGTGTATATCATCAACATACTGTGCTGTGCCGAGAACCTTGTCCAGTGCATCTTTTCTATCAACACGTTTTCCTACAAAGCTCATTTTTATACCTCCTTAACTGGTCCATATAACTGATTGTTTAATTATTTCCAGAAAGATTTGACGGTATTCCATATATTAGTAAAATACTCCACTGCTACAGGATCTTTACCCTGAGTAGACAGGAGATATTTTGCCATACCAATCTGACAGAGAGCATAAAAACCCAGAGCTACCTGGCCTACAGCTATCCATCCTGTCGCTACCTGTCCCATACCAAAATATATACCTATAGCAATCTGTCCTATTGCAATATAGCCTGTCATAATCTGTCCCAGGCCGAAACATATTCCAATGCCAATCTGTCCAATGGAAATCAGACCTATAGCAAACTGTCCTATAGCAATAATTCCTTTTGCTACAAGAATTTTCCCTGTGTTTTTGTCTCTCCCTGCTGCAATATGTATAAGAGGCCATCCGAAAATTTCTGCTTCACTTCTCCATTGATAACCACGAAATATTTTCTGGCTACAGTGAGGGCATGTTCTTGCCCTGGAAAGTATTTCTTTTTTACAGGCCGCACATGTTTCAGTCATTACAGATATTTATTCAGCTCCTTATAGATGTTTGAAAAATTATCAGAAACGGTCAGGTCAAATTATAGAGTTATTAATTTTGATATATTATTGTAATATATTATATCAAAAAGAGATTTTTATGTATATATTGTAGAAACTATTATGGTTTTTTTATTATTTTGTTATAATCTTCTTCTGTATCAATATCTGTAAATATACCGGGATCGTCATATTCACATTTTATTACCATGTCCTGGTTATTACGAATTACTGCTCTTGCTCCATTTTCCAGAGGAGTATTTAATAGTTTTAGGAAAACCCTCTTCGGAAATATAACAGGATGGCCTTTCCTGCCGTTACATACCGGTATATATATCATATCAGGTTTGATTGACCATTGTTTTATCAGATTGCTGTAAGTAGTTAATTTTATGGAAGGTAGATCAACCAGTGTTACCATAATGGCACTAACTTCTGATGGCATATGTTTTATAGCTATATGTAATGAAGAAAGCTGTCCCATTTCAGGAGCAGGGTTTACAAGGAGTGTCTCTTTTTTTAATGATAAATGAGATTTTATTACATCACTATGATAGCCGATTACTATATAAATATCATCAATACCTGCAAGAGAAAGATTATGAGAGATAATTTCAACAAAGGTTTTCCCTTTTAATGTTAGAAGAGCCTTCGGGATGGAACCCATACGGCTCCCTTCTCCTGCTGAAAGAATTACTCCTGCTATTTTTGCCATTTGTTTTATATTACTCTACAATAAAAATTGATAATTGCGTTTAAAAATGACAGGTGATTTTACATACAAGGGAAAAAGAAATTTG
>CAYSLJ010000214.1:0-9637 GCA_964431735.1 uncultured Synergistia bacterium
CGTCACGATATAAATTATAACTATGATGTAATTATTTTCAGACAGTTCCTTATTACTTTACCTTCAGAATAAACTCACCTTTATCTTTAATTTTCACATAAAGAGATTTCTCTTCAGAATTAAAGAAATAACCTTCTCCTTTAACGTCAATGGAATCGTATCTCTTCAGCGGGAGGTCTGACAGCAAAACTTCCTGCGGCTCTGTCATATCATAGATTTCAAAAGCAAAATCTTTCTTTTTACTGTCATATTTTTTATAAGGTTTTGTAACGGATATTTCCAGAGAAGAAGTCTTCTTGCTTTCTATTTTCGTAATACTGTATAAGCCTTCTTTATATTTACAGCTTATTCCGTCATCTTCATATAATTCATAAGTGGAATCATCTGACGGGAACATCTTAAATTCATATTCTCCAATTTCTTTTTCTCCTATATAATTCTGACACTCCTGCATTGGAATTATACCTCCTTCTCTTATAAAGAGAGGGATTTCAGACAGAGGAGCATCTATTACAATACACTGTTTCCCCTGATATACACTCTTATCTCTCATATAAAGCCATTTTCCTTCAGGAAGATATAATTTTTTAGATAGATCATGTTCTGACAGAACAGGAGCTACGAGAAGATTTTCACCTATCATGAATTCTTTCTGCGCCTCTTCTTTATAGCATTCCCTGTCATGTTGAAAATTCAACAGAAGGGGCCTCATAACAGGAAGTCCTGTTTTGACGGCATTATAAAATTCATTGTAGAGATATGGAAGGAATCTGTATCTCAATTTTATTGCTTCCCCTGTATAATATTCCACATCTTCTCCGAAAGACCATGGCTCTTTTGCCACCATGCCCTTGCAGGAATGACCTCTGAAAAACGGCGTAAAGGCTCCCAGTTGCATCCATCTTACATAGAGATTTTTAGAAGGGTTCCCCTCAAAACCTCCCACGTCACTTCCCACGAAAACCATACCGCTCAGTCCCATCCCCTGTGGCATAAGACATGCCAGAAGAAGATGGTTTTCATTTGATGCATTGTCTCCCGTCCATACGGCAGCATATCTCTGAATACCTGAAAATCCTGCCCTCGTAAGTATAAAAGGTCTTTTTCCACTGTCCTGAAAAGCACTGAATGTGGCCTTTGCCATCGTAAGGGCAAAAACATTATGTATTTTTTTGTGATCTGCTCCGAAACCATGATCATTAAATCTTACAATATCAGGCACATATTTTCCCCATACTGCCGGCTCATTCATATCATTCCATATACCTTCGACACCGAGCTCCAGAAGAGCTTTATTCTTACCGGCCCACCAGAGAGCAGTTTCTTCTTTAGTAAAATCAGGGAAATAAGACCATGAAGGCCATACTTCTCCTTTATAAAGCGTTCCGTCAGGATATTTTACAAATAAATCTTTTTCAATGCCTTCTTTCGCGACAGAGTAATTATCATCTGCTTTTACACCGGGGTCTACGATGGGAATCACTTTAAAACCTTCGGCTTTGAGATCAGATATGAGTTTTTTCGGTTCCGGAAACCTCTCTTTATCCCACGTAAAAACCCTGTATCCATCCATATAATCTATATCCAGATATATTACATCACATGGTATACCTCTGTCTCTGAAATTCCTGGCTATTGATCTTACGGAAGACTCGGGATAATAACTCCACCTGCTCTGCTGGTAGCCGAGAGACCACAGAGGAGGAAGTTCCATTCTTCCCGTAATAAGGGTATAAGAAGAAATAACTCTTTTTATGTCAGGGCCGTAAATGAAATAATAATCCATTTCCCCGTCTTCTGCGCCGAACCAGTAAAATCTGTCATTTCCTGCACCCATATTAAAATATGATTTATATGTATTATCAAGGTAAATCCCGTAGGCTCCGCTGTTTCTTACACCTGTAAAAAAAGGAATGGACTGATAGAGCGGGTCCTGATCTTTACTGTAGGCAGGGAAATCGGAGTTCCACATGGTATATTGATTGCCTCTTTTATTCAGAGTCCCTGTTTTTTCTCCGAGACCGAAAAACATTTCATCAGGGAAAAGTTTTTTGTAACACCTCACTTCAGAGCCGTCAAAAGACACTCCGAAAGAGGGGTCATCCTGATTTATGAGATTGCCGGATTTATCATAAATTTCTACTCTGCAGGGATTTTTTCTTATTATAACCTTCATTTCATCTGTAGATAATTCATAAAAATCTCCTTTTTCAGCAAATGAAAATTCTGTCTTTTCATTACTGTTCCATATAACTCCATAAGAAGGTCTTTCTGAAAAATTTTCTCTCACATAACGAAAACGGATAATATTGCTCTTTAAAACATAAATATTTAAAAGACCGTAAGAACACTTAAATTCAACCCTGTTATCCTTTTTTACACATTCTTTTATATTTCCCGTAAAAATACTTTCTGCCTTTACAGCACAGGGGTTTAATAAAAAAATCAAGGTTATAAAACTCAGTAAAAAAATTTTCACTTTTTTACTCCTTTCCTGAAAATAGCAGGTGGTGAATAATGAGTAGTGAGTGAAAAAGTTCTGTTCTACTAACTGTTCACCATTTGTTGCTTACTTATTCCGTCAATCTTATTGACATAATCCCAATAATAAAATAATATTATAGCAGATATAATCTGGAAAAAACAGTCAGGGAGGTACGGGGATGCACATCCTTAAAAAAAAACATATTACCCGGGAAGAAAGTGAAGAACTTTACCGGCTTAATAAAGAACTGGCATTTTTAAACACTTTAACCCTCACTGTTATCAGCGAAACATCTTTACAGGAAGCCTGTAATTCAGCAGTTTGCCAGATATCCTCGGAGACAGAAGCAGACATAACGGCAATCTTTTTATATAAAGATAAAGTCCTTGATTTAAAATCTTACACTGCCAGAAATGGTGATAAAGAAGAATATGCTACATTTCTCTCCTCTATGTCACCCGGGACAGACACCCCTGTTTACAGCAAAAATACCCCTGAAGATATCTTCAAATATGAAAAGATAAATATTCATTCCTTTGCCTTACTGCCTCTTTATTCTAACAATAACCTTACAGGAACAATCTTTATAGCTTCCCGGGAGGAAAGAGATTTTTCCCTGAGATCTGATTTTCTGGAAAAGGTGGCACACCACATGTCTGTAATAACAGATAAATTTCTGTTACTGGAAGCAAGTTATAATTATGTGGAAAAACTGACTCACACCTTCAGGGAAGATACGGAAGAAACATTAAATTACAGGGAAGAACAGCTAAAAAAACAGAATAATGCTTTATTATCACTTATGCTTGCAGGAAATCTCTTCAAATGGAATTTCAAACGGGCCATTTCCGAAATTACAGAGGCATGTTCCAATATGCTCCGGACTGAACGGGTCAGTATATGGTTATACAATGAAGATTACTCGTCAGTTCACTGTATAGACCTTTTCGAAAGAAGCAAACAGCTTCACAGTGAAGGTGAAGAGCTCAGGTCAGCCGATTTTCCCGAATATACAAAACTTCACCTGACAGGGAAGCCTGTAGCGGCAGCAGATGCCAGGACAGACAGGCGCACATATGAGATCCCCGAAGATTACTATAAAAAACATAACATATATTCTCTCCTTGATACGCCTGTATGGATCCATGATAAAGTGGGAGGTATTCTGAGTTTTGAACATATATCAGAATGCAGGCAGTGGAGCGGAGAAGATGAGAGAGTGGCCACTGCTATGGCTGCCATTATATCCCTCTGTTTTGAAGTATATGAAAGGAAGAAAGCAGAGGATGAAAGAAGTCGTCTCATAGAAATCATGGAGAGTACAAGTGACCTGATTGCGACGTCAACACCTGACGATGTAATATCCTATATGAATGCTGCAGGTAAAAAACTCATGGGATGGAGTGAGAGTGAAGATTTATCATGCCATAATATTTCTACCTGTCACCCTCTATGGGCATACAGGTTAATAGAACAGGTAGCCATGCCCTGTGCCAGAGAGAAAGGCATATGGCAGGGCGAAACAGCAATAGTTACCGCAGAAGGCAGAGAAATACCTGTATTTCAAATACTCATGTCTCACAGGTCTTCCGAAGGAAAAATCATGTATTTTTCCAGCATTATAAGAGATATAACAGAAAGGAAAAAAGCTGAAAATATACTCAGAGAAAGTGAACTGTTCATGAAAGAAACACAGAAGATTGCCAGACTGGGAGGATGGAAGGCAAACCCTTATATGGACTATCTGGAATGGACGGAAGGCGTATATCATAT
The DNA here is from genome assembly GCA_964431735.1 of uncultured Synergistia bacterium. Classification (GTDB taxonomy): domain Bacteria; phylum Vulcanimicrobiota; class SpSt-956; order SpSt-956; family JAKJGF01; genus CALARM01. The sequence goes on from CAYSLJ010000214.1 coordinate 4,259, forward strand.
CATAGAAGAACCTGTCTGCTACAGGCCTGCTATGCTGGAAGGAAGCAAATATTACGTGCCTGAATATCTTCCTCTTATTTATGAAAATATTACAAAATGCCTTAAAACAGGGGAACCTTTTACTATGGAAGCAGAAATGTTGACAGCCCAAGGGAAAAAACTATGGGTAGAAATCAGGGGTATCTCTTCTGTAATAGAAGGCGAACATTCATATGCTATAGGAACAGTTCAGGATATAACAGAACGTAAACTTGCAGAACAGGCTCTGAGCGAAAGTGAAGAAAAATTCCGGAGTATTTTTGCCCTTGCACCATGCAGTATTGCAATTACAGATATGGAAGGAAGATATATGGATGTAAATGCCAGGTTCTGTGAAAAAAACGAAGTGGAAAAAAGTAAAGTCCTGGGTCGTAAACACTCAGACTTCTACCATACATATCAACAGGCCCTTACAAATCAGATAGTAAGCATGGAAAAAAAGATCAAATCCAGTGAATATCTTGAGAATGAAGAAATAGAACTGGAGAGAAAAATTGACGGGACAAAAGTTATTCTGCTGATTTCTTCCAGAATAATCAACATATCCGGTCTCCCCTGTATTCTATCTTTATGTGAAGACATAACAGAGAGAAAAAAGCTGGAAGAACAATTACGTCAGTCCCAGAAAATGGAAGCCATAGGTCAGCTTGCAGGCGGTGTGGCTCATGATTTCAACAACCTTATTCAGGTCATACTCGGATATACGAGTATTGTCATGGAAGATCTGGACACAGAATCTCCCAATTACAAAGATTTAAATGAAGTATATCAGGCTGGCACAAGGGCTGCTTCACTGACAAAACAGTTACTGGCATTCAGCCGCAGACAGCTTCTCAATGTATCATCTCTGAATATGAATGACGTTGTTTCCGAATTGACAAACATGTTACAGCGCCTGATAGGTGAACATATAGAACTACTGGTAAAAAAGGAACAAAATCTGCCATCTATAAACGGAGACAGACATCAGATAGAACAGGTGCTGATAAATCTATGCATAAATGCCCGTGATGCAATGCCTGACGGAGGTAATCTGACTATCGAAATAAAAAATCTTACCTTCGACTCTGATTACTGTTCAATCAATCAATGGGCCAGAGTCGGTCAGTATATTATGACATCTATTACAGACACAGGGTGCGGTATGGACAAAAATACTGTAAAACAAATCTTCGATCCCTTCTTTACAACAAAGGAAAAAGGCAGAGGCACAGGTCTTGGACTTGCCACCGTATACGGTATAGTCCGTCAGCACCAGGGTATAATTAATGTCTACAGTGAACCGGGTCATGGAAGCACTTTCAATGTATATTTACCTGTAAGTGAAGATACTGTAACAGAGGCAGAAGAAACAGCATATATTCCGACCGGCGATGGCGGTGAAACTATATTACTCGCTGAAGATGAAGAACAGATACGACTTATGGGAAAAAGAATACTGGAAGAAAGAGGTTACAGGGTCATAACAGCTTCTGACGGAGAAGAAGCATTAAATATATATAATAACTATAAAGATGATATCCATTTGCTTTTCCTTGATGTAATAATGCCTAAAAAAAGCGGGAAAGCCGTGTATGACAGAATCCGTGAAATAAATCCTTCCATAAAATGCCTCTTCACAAGCGGGTACAGTGATACGGCAGTTCATAAAAATTTCATACTGGAACAGGGGTTAAAACTTATTCAGAAACCTTACCGGAAAGATCTTTTACTGGGTATAGTTCGCCAGTTACTCGATGAGAAAATCGAGAAAGCAAAGAAAATTGTTATGATAGCGGAGGATGAAGAACCACTGAGGGATATAGCTGTTCTGTATATAAAATCTATGGGTCTGGAAGCTATAAGTGCTTCAGACGGTCCGGAGGCTCTGGAACTTTTCAGAAAACACTGTAACGAAACAGGCTGTGTGGTAATCGATCTTCAAATGCCGGGCATGGACGGGTTGACCGTTTTGAGAGAAATGAAAAAGATCTGTTCAGATGTAAAAGTTGTAATCACAAGCGGCTACAGTGAAGCAGGTGATATCAAGAAGGTACAGTCAGACGGTATTGCAGGATTTCTTCAGAAACCTTACAGCCGGCAGGAATTCAGGGAGCATATAAAAAGAGCTCTTTCATTGTTAGAATAGTATCCGGGGAAGGATTTTATTATACCGATGCGAATATGTGTTAATATCAAACATAATTCCTTGAACAGCAGGGTAATATATTATGAAATTTTTTAATTATCATAGTTCTGATTTTATTTACTGTTTTCTTCTGCCCGTGAGACTGTATCAGACGTAGACCATGTCATAGTTCTGGATAATTCAGATGGCGACGGCTGTAATGATACACATATAGTAATGACAAAATCAAGCATAAAAGGCTATATAGATGAAAAATATGTAAGACATGTTTCCGTGACTGCTCCCTCCACTAAGCTACGCTATAATGGGGGCTTCCTGGGACTTTTCCCACAGACTACAGCCCTAGTCTGATAAAATAGTAACAGAACTGGCTGTTCAAATAAAATACAATGACAGGAGTAGAAAATGCATTATTCAGAAGAAAAACCATATGATGAGAGAGAACTTTCTTTCCCGCCCTTTGTCCTCAGAGGAACACTTCCGAATGGCCTCAATTATTTTATAATGGAACATAAAAAACCGGACGACAGAATCCTGGCATGGCTTGTCGTGCCTGTCGGTTCCATTCATGAACAGGATAGTGAATATGGTATTGCCCATTTTATCGAACATATGGCATTTAAAAGAACAGAGCATTTTCCTCCCGGCGAAGTGGTAAAATATTTTCATTCCATAGGCGTTGACATAGGGTCAGGGATAAATGCTCTTACAGATATAGACAGGACAATATACAAAATAGAAGTTCCGTCAGACAGAGAAGAATATTTCATAAAAGCTCTCACACTGCTCTGTGATTTTGCTTCTTCAGTGAAGTTCGTGCCTGAAGAAACAGAGAAAGAAAAAGATGTTATTCTGGAGGAACTGAGACTTGATTCCGATGTTATGACACGATTATACAATGCACACAGAGACATCAGATTTAAAGGATCTCCTTATGCTAACAGATATACCCTTGGCACTGAAGAAACAATAAAGAACACAGTAGCCGAAAATTTAAAACGGTTTTATTCATACTGGTACAGACCTGATATTATAGCTCTTATAGTAGTGGGAGACTGTGAGCCGGCAGAAACGGAAAAAAAGATAAAACATATCTTTCAATCCATTCCGTCTCCGGAAAAAGAAAGGCCGGAACTTGTAGTACCATTAAAACCGCATCATATATACACTGGAGTCTTTACAGACGTAGAACTTCAGGAATCCTATGTTTCCGTATATTATCACAGAGACAGATCACCGATAAGGAATAAAAGAGATTTTGCCAGACGAATCTGTGAAGAAATCATACTTGAAATGATAAACATGAGAATCTGTGAGGAAAGCTATAACAATCCCGATACACCTGTCATTCATGGAGGAGGGTGTGTATTCAGAAAGATTAAATCATTCAATGAAGTAAAATTCATAGCAACAGTCAGGCCGGGAAGAGAAACGGAAGGTCTGTCCAGGCTCCTGGGGTACATAGAAGGGTTACGTCAGAAAGGGTTTACTGCTATAGAAAAAGAAGAAACATCGGCACAGTTTCTGGAAGGTCTGAGAAGAGCCAGTGAAAAAAAAGAAACGAGAGAATCAGAAAATTATGCATCATTTATGATGGAAGCCTTCATAAAAGAAGGGATATTTATATCGCCTGACGACTGTTACAGTTTTGCCTGTGAACTGCTTCCCCGCATATCGGACCGTCAGTTTCAGGAAACCATTGAAAATCTTTTCAGGCCTGTCAATATGTCTGTTATAATCTCGTGTCCTTTGTCGTCACACTGTAATGAAGATGATATTCTGAAAACTACAGAAAAGGTAATAGCAGAAGGAGCCATAGATTATAAATTTAAAGAATTGAATTATTCCTATAATTACAGTTCTATTAAACCGGGAGAGATTTTATCGAGAAAGACAATCAGAGATATTACAGAATTAACCTTAAAAAACGGTCTTACTGTAATACTTAAAGCTACGGATTTTGAGAGAAAAAAACTTTATGTGACTTATGTTTCCAGAGGAGGAAAACTTCTGGAACCGGCCGGCAGGGCAGGTATATTTGAAGTGGCGAAAAGTGCCTGGGCAGAAGGAGGGACAGAAGATTTAAATCAAATAGAAATAGAAAGGCTTTTCAGGATAAAGAGCATTTCTCTCATAACAACAGGTGTTGCTGCATATGGTCTGAGCGGTCACTGCCCGTCTGACAACATGGAATATTTATTTCAGTGGTTCTGGCAGTATCTAGTAAGACCGGGTTACAGAGATGAAGCCATAAATTACAGTATAAGAGCGATACAGGAATATATAAGACAGAAAAATCAGTCACAGGACGGACTTATAGGCGACGAAACGAACAGTATTCTTCTTCCGGACAGTCCTCTCTCTGCCAGGCTTTCAGAAGAAGAGGTATGTCAGTATACAGACAGAGGAGAGTTAAAAAAATTCCAGCTTTTATCGTCGGCCCCTTCAAACAGCCAGCTCACCCTGGTAGGTTCTTTTGATACGGAAGAAGCCATTATATGTGCCTCCAGATACTTCGGCTCTCTTCCTTCAGGAAGTAATCCCTTTATAGAGCCTGCGTATCTTGAAACAACATTCCCTTCGGAACATATAAAAAAAATTATTTACAAAGGGAGAGAAGATAAGTGTCTGGCTTATATGATATTCCCCGGATGTATGAAAGGAGCAGAAGATGAAATTCCCCTTGACCTTCTGGCAAAAATCCTGAGTATTCGTTTCTGGAATAATATAAGAGAAGAAAAAGGTCTTGTTTACTCTATCAATGCACAGCATTATTCGTCAGGTACCATAAAAAATTACGGTACTCTCAAGATCGGTTTCGGAACAGATCCTGATATTGTAGATTATACCGAAGAATGTATAATGTCAGATATTCTGGACATAAAAGAAAGAGGGATAAATTCGGACGAACTTGATGTGGCAAAGAAAATTTTACTGACAGGTTACGGAGAGTATCTGAAAAATAACAGTTACTGGCTCGGTGAACTGTACAGTTCTTCTCTTTTCAACATAAATCTGGAAAGAATATTCACCGTTCAGAACGATATTTTAAAGGTAAAAGATGAAGATATACAGTCTGTGGCATGTAAATATCTTAATAATAACATATTTTTAGTAGCCATGCCGGAAAAACCGGACAGGTAAATAAAGTAGATTGAGTTTTTTTACGACAGGTAAATTCACCTTTACTGAAAATTATAGTTAATGCATAT
>CAYSLJ010000215.1:0-9624 GCA_964431735.1 uncultured Synergistia bacterium
GCGTCACGATACAAATCGTAATTAAGATGTAGTTATTTCCTGACAACTCCTTAGTGTTGAGTTTCACTATAAAGTAAAAAAATTATTCTATTCCAACAAGTGTGCCTCCTTGATATACAATAAATGATATAAACCAGGCAATACCTGTAGTATATAATAATATAAATAATGTATATTTAATTCCTGTTTCTTTGTATATTACTGACATGGCAGACAGACATGGCATATAAAGCAAAACGAATAATAAAAGTGATATAGCTTTCAGTGGAGAGAAGTTATTATCTTTTTTTATAGCTTCTTTAAGAGAAATGGAATTTTCATCAACTTCTTCCAGATTATATATAGTTCCAATAGTTGCTATTACTACTTCTTTTGCCGCCAGACCGGATACAAGAGCAATACCTGATTTCCAGTCCAGGCCAAGAGGTCTTATTAAAGGTTCTATCAATTTTCCTGCCTGGCCGGCATAACTTCCTTCCAGAAGATTTTTATTCTTTTCTGGAACCGGAAAAGATGTAATAAACCATATAATGATTGAACATATAAGGATAAATGTACCTGCTTTCTGAAGATAAAGCTTTGATCGCTCCCACGTATGTAGCAAAAGGGTTTTTAATGTCGGAATTCTGTAAGGAGGAAGTTCCATTATAAAAAAAGATGTTTCTTCCGGAAACATGTATTTTGAGAGAATGCTGGCCATAATTACAGATAATATGATACCTGAAAAATAAATAGAGAACATAACTGTTCCTGCGAACTGAGCAGTGAAAAAGGCTGATATGAATAATGAATAAACAGGTAATTTTGCACTGCAACTCATAAAGGGTAATATAAATATTGTAATAAGACGGTTTTTTTTGCTGTCAATAGTTCTTGTAGCCATAACGGCAGGTACAGTACATCCGAAACCAATAATTATAGGTATGAATGCCTTTCCGTGAATTCCTATTTTATGCATTATTTTATCCATAATAAAAGCTATTCTGGCCATATACCCTGTATCTTCCAGAAGAGCTATTACAAAAAATAATATTATGATATTTGGCAGAAAAATCAATACATTCCCGACACCTCCTGTTATACCGTCCACAAGAAGAGATTTTAACATTCTATCTTTAAATAGATAATTTATGCCATTCCCGATTAAGGCTACAAGATTTTCAATCCATTCCATAGGATAGCTTCCCAGAGTAAATGTAATATGAAACATAAGCCACATAGAAAGAATAAATATAGGAATTCCGAGAAACCTGTTTGTCACTATATTATCAATTTTTTCTGTAATTAATATTTTTTCTTCTTGAGGACAGATAAGATTTTTTTTCAGGAGATTTTTTATGAATTTATATCTTTCTTCCGATATTATATATTCAGCTTCTTTACCATAGAAATTTTTTAAATATTCTCTGCTTTTTTCTGCTATTTCTATTAATTCTTCATGGAATTCAAGTTTTTCTATTATTTCTTTATCATATTCAAGTAGTTTTATAGAAATCCAACGTGAAGAATAATTTTTAAGGATTCCCTTTTCTTTTATAAAATTTGTCAGCTTTTCCAATTCCTGTTCCAGTTTTTCCGAATAAAGAAGGATATTTTTACCATTTAATGGATTTATTATTATGTTTATCAAATTTTCTATACCTTCCGATTTGCTTGCTACAGTTCTTAGAACAGGGACATTGAGGGCTTTTGAAATTGACTCTATATCAATTTTATATCCCTTTGCTTCTGCTTCATCCATCATGTTGAATGAAAGTATAACAGGTTTTTCTGTTTCTATAAGTTGAATGGCAAGATAGAGATTTCTTTCCAGATTTGATGAGTCTATTACATCTACAATTATATCGATCTTTCCGTCTATTATAAAATTTCTTGCTACAATTTCTTCAGGGGAAAAATCTGTTAAGCTGTATGTTCCGGGTAAATCAACTATTTGTATTGTTCTATTTTTAAATTTACATAACCCTTCTTTTTTTTCTACAGTAACACCGGGATAATTTCCTACATGCTGCCGTGCTCCTGTAATACTGTTAAAAAGAGTTGTTTTCCCGGAATTCGGGTTACCTGCAAGGGCAACTATTAGATTTTTTTTACTATCTCTTTTACAGATGTTTCTACAGGTTTTTTTCTCCTGAAATAAACATTTACTCATAAATTAATTACCTCTTCTTCGATTTTTACCATTGAAGCTTCTGATTTTCTGAGAGAAAGGAGATAATTCTTTAATTTAAATTCCAGAGGATCGCCGAGAGGAGCTTCTTTTATCATCTCTACCGTAGTGCCGGGAGTTAAACCCATATCAAGTAATCTTCTGTGTATATGTAAATGATTATTACATATTATTTCTTTCACTATACCTTTTTCGCGTTTTTTTAAATCTATTAATGTTTTCATGGTTTTTACTTGCTCCTCGAATTTATTTTTATTTCCAGTAGAATCCAGTGTGTAATTAATTATAAAAAAGCTGTTATAGATAAATTATAAATAATTTTTTCTAACTGTGAGATCATTAATTGTGGTTTATATAAAGGACAGAGGAGGAGCTCTTGTGGATGAGAGTATTTTCTCTGGAGACAGTTTATTAAAAATAAAAGTAATATTTAAAATTTTCAAAATTTTATGTGAGAAGAAAATTGTAAATATGAACATAGCCAGGGAAGAAAAAGCATTTTCCCACTGGCAGAAAGGACAGTTGTTTTCGTCTGTAAATCCTCCATGTTTATGAAAAGGTGCATGTAACGGAATAATAATCAGTAATAATAAAAGGAGAAGAGCAATTTTTATTTTCAACATTTACTGTCACACACCCCCATTACTTCTACTATATGGTTCTGATGGATAAAATTATTTTTCTTGCAAATATCTTCCAGAAATTTATGTAAATCAGGATCTTCAAATTCGGTAATTCTTTTGCATTTCGTACAGATTAAATGGTGGTGGGGAGTATGTTCGTAAATATGCTCATAATAGACCTGCCCCTTATCGTCAAAGAATTTCTGTATCAGTTCTGCGTCTATCATCTGATTGAGTATTCTGAATAAAGTAGCTCTTGAGATATTATTTTTCCCGGCTTCTTTTCTTATATCTTCAAGTTTTAAATGACTGTGTGTACCGAAAAGATAATTTAATATTATCTTTTTCGCCTGTGTAAATCTCTGATTTTTAGATTTTAAATAAGTGTTGTATTTTTGTTCCGCATTTAACATAACTTTGATACCTGGTCTCATTATTTTTTCTTAATTATAACAGTTAAAAAATATTTGTCAAGTTTTATGGAAAAAATTCTTTAAAAAAGAGGAACTTCTGTGGTACGGGCAAATTATAATATATAAAATTAAATTTTATTTATAAATGAACATTCCGGGATTTTTATGCAGAAGAAAATAATTGCCTTTACAGTATTAATATTATTTCTCGTAATTCCTCTTCATATTCCTTTTCATATTCATTATGATGCAGACGGCCACGGCTGTGTTTTCTGCCAGTGGGAACAGTATTTTTCCGGTCTTAATGTTTTTATTTTCTCTGTATATTTCTTCTTTACAGTTCTTTTATCGGTAATTTACAGGTTCACGTATTTTTATTGTTTTCTATCCACCGGTTTTAACTCCATAAGAGCACCTCCTGAAGTCATTTCTTATAGCCAGATACGGTAAGTCATTATTGTTCATAATATTACATTATGGGTAATATTTTATTTTATGTGTATTTTATGATAATCCTTACATAATTCTCGCGTCACGCATCACGCGTCACGCGTCACGAAAGAAGTGACTTTATTTGGAATTTATATCTAATTTTACTGTTATATTAATCAGTATAATATTGGAAGCTCTTCCTTTTATTTTACTCGGTTCTCTTGCTTCCGGCATTATAGAGGTTTTTGTTTCGGAACAGTTTATCTGTAGAATATTAAGCCGCAGAGGATATATATCAATGATTGTTGCGTCATTTACAGGTCTCATTTTACCTGTATGTGAATGCACCACTGTTCCTGTATCAAGGAGGCTTATAGTTAAAGGTGTTCCTTTCTATGCGGTAGTTACTTTTATGGTTGCAGTGCCGCAGATAAATCTTCTGACTATTTTTTCTACCTCTATAGCTTTTTCATATAATATAAAAATAATACTTATAAGAATATTAACAGGTTTTCTTATATCCCTGGCAGCAGGTATTTTGTCTGTATTTATCTTTAAAGAAAGAGGTAAAGACCTTTATATTGAAGGTAAGAATGAAAAATGCTGTCATAGTATTGTAAGTCATAGCCATGAAGACGTTATTTCTTTATGGAAAAAAATTGGTAAACTTATGGAAGCTACAATTGATGATTTTTTTTATATAGGTTTTTATTTTCTTACAGGTGCTTTCTGTGCTGCTGCTGTGCAGACATTTTTCCCGAAACAAATCCTTTCCGATATGGCTTCTGGTGAGATTTTGTCCATAGTTTTAATGATGGCTGCGTCTTATCTTCTGTGCCTCTGTTCAGAGGCAAATGCTTTTATTGCAAAGAGTTTTTCCAGGCAGTTCCCCTTAGGATCGGTTATGGCTTTTATGCTCTTCGGACCTATGATAGATTTAAGAATTACCTTTATGCTTTTCGGAGCATTAAGAAAAAGAGTGGTTGTAAAATTAATGTTATTAATAATCAGTCTTAATTTTATCGCTGCTCTCATAATTAATTTTTTATTTAAGAGGTGATATGATTGACTGTTATAGATAAAGAATTTTCCCGGCTAATCGTACTTTCGCTCGTCATTCTTGGTATATTAAATCTTTTTATGGCTGAAACAATAGGTAAACTTGTTCATCCGAGAATGTATCCTTTTAATGTTTTTACACTTATATTTATCAGTATTATGTTTATTTATCAGGCTTTAAGTATGGGGAAAGGAAAAGAAATTTCCAGGTTTAATCCGAAAATAATAATATTTTTTATTCCTCTTATACTTGCGGCATTTTTTGGAGTTACCTCCCTCGGTTCCGGTGTTGCATCAAACAGGGGCATGGCAGCCGGGTTTTTCGGAGGTACAGGTAAGGGCAACAGACAGCTTGTTGAAAGGTGTAAAGTAAACGGAACTATTGTATTTAATGAAAATGATTATTTTAACCTTTCAGAAGAACTGCTTGATAATATAAAATCTTATGACGGAGAAAAAATTGAAATAAAGGGATTTGTATTTAAAATGAATGATTTTGGCGAACATCAGATAGGTATTGGAAGGATTGGTATATGGTGCTGTCTTGCCGATTCTATTATGTTCAGCTTTATCTGTGAAACTCATGAAGCCAGAAGTTTTTCTGTAAATGATTGGATAATTGTAGAAGGCGTATTGAAGGCCGGAACCTATAAAAATTCCGCAGTTCCTTTTATTAAAGTGACATCTATAAATAAGATAACCCGGCCGGAAAATCCTTATGTATATTTAAAATTATGAATAATCAGGAGGATAATAATGAAGATATGTACAGGTATATGTTTGATAATGATTTTTTTCTCTGCTGTCTGTTTCTGTCAGGATATTAATAATACTGCTGATTCGAATTCGCAGAAACAGTCCGACAGTGACGATTTGCATGTAAAAAGAAGGGATGATTATGTGAAGATGTCTGTGTTGCTTGAAGTTACTGAACAACCCTGGAGACATCCTGAAAGGGTAAAGTATTTATGGATGAGAAATATATATATAGGTATGATTGGTCTTTTTTTGATAGCTCTTCGTCCAAGGATTAATAAATATATTCACGGAGGAGGTAAGATAAAAATTATTGAATTGTGACTTTTTCTGACCCGTAATTGCTGAATTTCGTGACACGTCACGCGTTACGCGTCACGCGTCACGAATCAGATGGCATAACTTAAAGTGCCTTCATAAAGTCTGCCAGGCTGGCTTTTTCCTCTTCAGTCAATTTTGTCTCAAGAATCAGGTTGAAGAATTCCACTGTATCTTCAAGTGTAAGGAGTCTGCCGTCATGAAGATAGGGAGGGCTGTCTTTAATACCTCTGAGAGGAAAAGTCTTTATGGGACCGTCTGATGAGGCATATCTGCCGTTAATCATAACCGGTTTGTAGAAACGCTCTGTTTTCAGATTATGCATCAGATTATCCGTATAATACGGAGCCGGATGACATATTGCACACTGGCCTTTTCCGTAAAAGATTTCCTGTCCTTTTAATTCAGACTCAGTAGCTTTTTTAGGGTCAAGTTTACCTAAAATATTGAGCTTCGGTGCAGGCGGAAAATCCATGAGTTCTATAAATTCTGCCATATTATGAACCTGATGGCCTCTGTCCAGTATATTAAGTCCTTTTTTTGTTGCTATTACCGGGTCACCGTCAAAATAGGCTGCTCTCTGTTCAAATTCCACGAAATCTTCCACAGTTTTCAGGCCTCTCTGGGAACCTAAAAGCTGCTGAATATTGAGGCCTCTCAGAGTGGGCGTATCCAGTCTGTGGCGGAATTCCTGGGGACGAATGTCTCCGACCAGGTGGGTCGTGCCGTTTGTATGGCCGTTTACATGACAGTCAAAACATGTTACTCCGAAACTTGGTTTCTCCGATCTTCTGTCTTCTGTTGCATTGAACTGCTGCTGCGGAAAAGGGCTTACAAGCAGTCTGAGACCTTCAAGCTGTTTCGGATTGAGAGTTCCGTTGAATAATTTGTAGTAATTATCCAGTGTTATAACCTGTCCCTGTGATACATCGCCTAAATCAGGTCTTGTGGTAAGATATATTGCAGGAGGAAATTCAGGCATAAACTGATCGGGAATGTCAAAATCCAGGTCAAATCTTGTAAGATCACGGCCATCCTGTTTTTTCATTTCATTAATATGATATTGAGGGAATAACATGCCCCCTTCTTTATGGTTCGGATGGGGCAGGGGATAGAAACCTGCAGGAAATATTCCCTTTTCCTTTATTTCCTCAGGAGTCATTTTAGAAAGCATATCCCATGTAATACCTTCGGGAAGTTTAACCCTTACGCCTTTCTGAAGGGCTTTACCTCTGGACATTGTAATGCTTTTGTCAGGAATGTCACTTAAATCATAACGTTTATTAAGTAATTCCATGTGTTTTTTCATTACTTCAGGCTTTTCTGCTTTCATTCTCTCCATAGTGGTAGTGAAATCTTCCTTTATAACTACAGGAGAGTAACTTGAATTAACTTCCTCTGCATAGTTTGCAGCAAGGAAAACAAATACCAGAACTACTGAAAACAGCAAAACCCCTTTTACATTTGTCTTCTTCATTTTCGATATCCTCTCTTTCTTTATTTTTGATTTGATTCTTACAGTGTCCCTCCTTTCTATCTTTCCATTATGTCGGAACCTGCAGACCTCTTTTCCTCTTCTGAATTACAATTCCTGCAGATTCCTCTTATTTCCGTGAATTTACCATCAATAATACCCCATTCTTTAACCTCTTTCGGCAGGTCTATACTGTAAAATTCAGGCCAGTAAAAATCCCAGAGTTTTTTACATTTAATACAGAGCATATGATGATGAATTTCCGTATTGGGATCGAAACGGGCTTTTTCACAGAGTATATGAACCCTGGATATGAGACCCCATGCGTAAAAGGTATTCAGAGTTCTGTACACTGTGTCTATTGAAATAGTAGGCATATTCTCTTTGACTCTGTTATATATATCTTCTACAGAAGGATGATCTGTTGATTTAAGAATTTCACGAAAAATTTCCACTTTTTGATAGGTGAGTTTTACGCCATGATCATTACAATTTTTTTTGAGAAGTTCCAGTTTATCCATTGATGACTCTTTTCATTATTAAAAAAATTATGATACATAAAAAGTGAAAAGTGAAAAGTGAAAAGTGAATGTTAAGGAGTGTCTTATTCTATTCACCTTTCACTACTCACGTTTTTACAAATAAAAAATTAATATGTGCCTTCTTCCGTAGCTTTTGCTCTTTCTTCATTACTCATAGAAGCAAGCTTTTCTACTTCTCTTATATCCAGATTAAGCACATCTGCCACCCTTTTCCCGTAATCTCTGTTTGCCCTGTAGAAGATGGATGCCTGACGCATCTGAAGTCGTTTCTGAGCTTTACAGAGATGAGACGTTATATTATAGATCAGATGTTCTCTGTCTGTGTCTGTCATCACCCTGCTGTAAAGCTCCCCTGCCTGGATAAAATCATCATTTCTGTGTTTAAAATCGTGTCGTCCTGCCCATCCAGTTATATCAAACATGGGTTCCCCTTTATCAGGGGCAGGAGACTGTCCTCCGAAACTATTTGGCCAGTAGTTCGGCCCTGAACCGCCATTATTATCGGTGCGCATGGTTCCGTCTCTCTGATAGCTTTTTTCGGGAGCAAATTTCGGTGCATTGACGGGAATTAAATGGTAATTGGCGCCGAGTCTGTGAACATGGGTATCGTGATAGGAAAAAACTCTTCCCTGAAGCATTCTGTCAGGTGAAAGGGCAATACCGGGCACTACATTGCCGGGACAGAAAGCTGACTGTTCCACTTCTGCAAAATAATTTACCGGGTTACGGTTTAATACAAGTTTCCCAACCTTTACAGGAGGAACATCTTTGTGGGGCCAGATTTTTGTTATATCAAAGATATCCCACGGGAAATCTTTTGCCTGTTCCTGTGTCATAATCTGCATTTCGAGAGTCCATGAAGGGTATTCTCCGCGTTTAATGGCTTCATAAAGGTCTCTTGTGGCATGATCGGGATCTGAACCGGAGAGTTTTTCTGATTCCTGAGCAGTCAGATTTTTAATACCCTGATCTGTTTTCAGATGATATTTAACCCAGAAATACTCCCCCTTTTCGTTGTACCATTTAAATGTGTGGCTGCTGTAACCGTTTGTATGCCGGTATGTAGCAGGAGTACCTCTGTCGGAAAAGAGTATTGTAACCTGATGAATTGACTCTGGAGTAAGAGAAAGGAAATCCCAGAACATATCAGGATCGGGAAGATTTGTCACGGGATTTCTTTTCTGTGTATGGATGAAATCGGGAAATTTAATGGGATCGCGAATAAAAAATACAGGAGTATTATTACCTACAAGGTCGTAATTTCCTTCTTCAGTATAGAATTTTACGGCAAATCCCCGGGGATCTCTTGCTGCATCGGCAGAACCTTTCTCGCCTCCTACAGTGGAAAACCTGACAAATACTTCTGTCTTTTTTCCTGTTTCGGAAAGGAAATGAGCTTTAGTATAAGAGGTAACATCTGCCGTAACCTCAAAATATCCGTACGCTCCGGCCCCTTTGGCATGAACGACCCTTTCCGGAATACGTTCCCTGTCAAAATGAGACAGCTTTTCAAGAAGATGTATGTCCTGTAAAAGAATCGGGCCATTTTCTCCTGCAGTCATACTGTTTTGATCACCTGCCACCGGTATGCCGAAGGCTGTGGTAAGAATATTTTTTTTCATTTTTATATTCCTCCTTTTCATGATTCTCTAAGTACCGCTCTAAATAAGTTCGTAACCATTTTATCAGCTTCTGCCTGACAGGCTCTTACGAAGAAAAATAATTTGCCTTATATAATTTGTTTTACAGACAATAAATTAACCCTTATTTAATTTTTAATACTATACTATACTTTCGCATTTTTTTAATAAAAAGTTATCTTAAAATATATTATAAC
>CAYSLJ010000216.1:0-9499 GCA_964431735.1 uncultured Synergistia bacterium
ACAGCAGACAACACAGCAGGATTCTTCGTCTCAAAAGACAACACAGCAGACAACACAGCAAAATTCCTTAAAACAACAGACTGCACAGCAGACTTTTACAGCACAACAAAATGCTGCAATACAGCAGGATTCTTCGTCTCAGAAGACGACACAGCAGACTGCACAGCAGAGTTCAGGCATACAGCAGTCTTATGGCACACAGCAAAAATCAGAACAGTTATTGCAGACAGGTTCCCCGGGAGCAGGTCAGAAAATAGAACAGATTGGAAAGACCAATTCCCGGCATATACCTCAATCCGTCCAATCATCAGAACAGAGATTACAAAAAACTTCATATGATGGAGCCAGTAACACAGGAAGTGAATCTTTCAGAGCAGGCATATCGGCAGTTCCCGGAAAGTCGGACACAATGCAGCAACATTATCAGAAAGCAGCATATGACAGAAATTCTGCCATTGATACAGGCAGTGCTTCCAGTCAGGGTAAAAGCATTTCAAATCAATCAATTACAAAACAGGGTTCATCAGGTTATGCGGGGCAGGTTTCCTATCAGGGTTATCAAAGAGCGGATCAACAGAATATATACACTAATGAACCGGTAACAGGTAAACAGACAGGAACAGGCAGAGGAGAAGTAATAAAAAATGAAGGACATGGAACATCAGTTGCAAAGAGCGAAAATTCAAAAGAAACATTCAGTAATCAGGTAAAGAAGGAAAATATAACAAATCAGATACAGGATCAAAATAAAAATAAAAATATACCTTACTGGAACAGAACCGGTGAAACCCCTGAGAAGCCTTCACTTATCGGCGTACCAAGAGAATTAAGAAATATTAAAGACTTTGACCCGAAGAAACAGGAAATAGTAGAAATAAAAACAAGGGAAATTACGGACAAAGGGAAGATAGGTACACTGGATACTCAGAGGAATTTAATAAAGGACTGGAGCAAAGAAAGTTCCGGTGGTGTGGCTACGAAGACTGATAGAGCAGTAAAGACAGAAATTACCGGCAAAACGGAAACAAAGAGTGAAAGAATCAGTCATGAACAGGCCCTTCAGGGAAGCAGTACCTTATCTACTTTAGGCAAAGCCTTCAAAATGCTGGGAAACATTGTGGAATCACTCAAACCGGCTCTTACAAAAGAAGTGGATAAAATCAAATCATCCATACCGGGACTGGATAAAATCAAATCATCCATAACAGGGCAGCAGCTCATTGCAAAAAATTCCTCCATAATGGGTCAGCAGGTTGACCCTGGAAAAGTTATAAACGCAGATAATCTCTTTAAAAGGGTTAATGCTCAGATAACTGAAGCAATAAATCTGTTTGAGAAAAAGAATTCATCTGATAAATTATCTTTCCAGGAAAAAGGTGCATTTATAACACAGGAAATGATAGGTAACAGAAAGAAACGCCTTTCCACAGAAAGTCTCGAAGCAACGGAAGCAGTTATGGCATGGGACAAAACAGACTATGTAGCTGCCTTCCCGACAGAAGTGCACAAGGATGCAAATCTTGAATTAAAAAGACTCTGCCAGATGTGCCAGACTGTAGTAAATGTTGATATGGTTCTCTGTCCGTCATGTGCGAAATTAAGAAGAGGTCTTTATGATGAAATGGAACCATATTTCACCAGACTGGCTCTTATAAAGAAACAGAGATTGGAAGAAAAGAATAAGGGTAAAGGAGTAATACAGGAAGTTTCAGGTATTGTAGTAAAAGATAGAGTAGAGTTAAGCACAGAAATACCAGCTGTCAGAACAGGCAGTAAAACAGCAAACAGCAGTTCAACTATGAAGAAATTAGACGAAAATACTCTATGGTGCCATAGAAAATTTACTCTTCCTGAAGATTGTAAGATTCAGACCAGTCCGTCATGGGCAAAGGATTATATAAGTAATAAAACCAATAATCTCGAACATTCTCTGAGTCTTGCCACACTATCTCCTTCTTTTGAGGTACTGTCCGGAGATGCCGTTGAATTACCTTTAGATTTAAATTCTATTACTGAAAGGTTAAATGAAAGCATATCAAGAGATAATGTGTTAGAAGAAAACAGAACATCGTGGAAGAAAGAAGGTATTAAGAGAAGAGAAAGGGTTTATTCTCAGGGGCTCGTAGAAACAGTAACAAAATGGGACAAAAGTGATATAAAACAGAAGCAGATAAGAGATAGAGCAGGTACCTTTGATTTCTCTCATATAACAAAGGGGAAATCAGTAGAAAGTAATATATTTAACTGCGGTGATCTATATATAGAAGAAAGTAAAAATTATAGCACAGACACACATGTATGGAAATACAGAGGCAAAAACAGATTCCTTGTTCACTGTTCCTTTCCAGGAGAGAATGGGAACCGTGTAAAATATACAAGACTTGACGAGGGTAATATCAGCCGTATAGGTATTGATTACGATGATGGCAGAAGACATATTGAAATACAGGATCCTGCTTCGGAGAAAAAAGCCAGTATTACAACATTTTCTGGCATGTCATGTCAGATAGACTACAGTTCTCCTTCTATAAAAGATAAAACTATAATTCATGGCTCAGGAAGAGGTATGAATATAAAAACAAATTCTGACGGCGAAAAAGTCAGCCTTGCATGGATGCCATTAAACGAAGTAATAGCATATAAAAAGGAATATGCTGACGGTACCGTTAACAAATGTTATTATTATGATAATAAAGCAACAAGACAGATAGTATCCTACAGTGATGGTAATTTCTATGATTTACTCGAATTGCCCGGAGAAGTCACAAAGAAAATGTATAAATATAATGACGGCACAGGAGAAGAAGTGACTGTTTTTGAAGATAATAAAACCAGAAGAACAGTAAAGTACAATGACTCATCAGTACTTTCCGAAATTTCTTACGGTGAAGAGACGTTTAAACTGGGTATGAAATACAGTGACGGAACATCTTATCTGTGTAAAAACTGGGGCAATGGCACCACACAGCAATGTTTCTGCTGGCCCGGTGCCGGTATAGCAAGAGTAACTACCGGTTTTAACAATGACAGTGTTATAGAAAGAAAAACCCTTTATGGTGACGGTTCATCTACTCTGGAAATAAAAACAGAAAACTGGGAATCCGATGTTACAAAAATACCGGAAGAGGTTATGAACAGGAACATACTCGAAAGTTCTTTATTTAATTTAATAGCATCTCCTTCAGTAAGGATGAAGTTGATGGAAGATCCTTTTCATAATCCATTGCTGACTATTGATACTCAGCTATGGGCTCAGATACAGTTACTTCAATCACATGGTAAGAAGGCTCTCATAAAATCCATTGAAAAGATACATAGCCTGAAACACGCCGGCGATCAAAAATCTGAGTTACCGAATTCATCTGACAATGAAAATCTTAAAAATTATTTTAATACCATAAAGCATATAAATAACACAATAATGGATGCAAATCCAGAATAAAAAAACATGAGAATGACTGAACGCAAATTCTCATATCTGGTTGTGATTATCCGGGTTATGTATAATATTATGAGAAGCGTAACGTGTTACGCTTCTCATAATATTATGGATTGCAGACCCAGCAGGTCTGCCAGGCAGTATCGCACATAATGGTCGGTTGCCCTGTATGAGGTGCTCCTGCAGCTGCAATAGTTTCCAGCTCTGTATCGGTCAACTCGGTCATGTCAGCATGTGCAATTCTGGGTATCAAAAGGTGTCTTACTGTTTCAGTATCTTCTATAACTTTAATTTTCATACCGGCAGGTATTTCAAGGCCAAAATCCTTCTTTATTGTTTCTTCCGGATTTTTCTCCAATCTCTTCTTGAAATCTTCATCCTTTACTGCTTTTGCAATAATCTTACTATAAAGATTTTGCTTTGTTGGTTCTGACATTAAATAACCCTCCTTAATATATAATATATAAAATTATATCATAAATTTATCATAAAGCAACAATCAGGTAATTTACTGACCTGAGCATAAGCATGTAATAACAGTCTTCCTCCCGTCACGCGTAACGCGTTACGCGTCACGAGATCAGATATTTATTATTTATGCTCACCTCAGTAATAAAACATATAACTTATTCCAGCATCAATACAGAAGGAATTATATCAGGCTCTATCATCCGAAGAAGTTCGTAGCCGGCTCCTGATATACCCTGAAAGAAGGCCGGATCATAGTAACCTCCAATTCCGCAATTTAAAGTGCCTCTATATTTTGCCATAGATACTATCTGAGAGGCTTTAAACAATCCTTTTTCTATCAAATCAACTCTGTTAAGTTTTAAACCTGACGTAAAAAGGATTTCACAGATTCCAAAATTCCCGCAACAGACATGATCTCTTTCCAGAACAGGACATTTAATAGTTGTATCCAGTGCAATATCTATATCTTTTCTTATTTCTTCAGTATCAAGTACAGACAGGACTCCGATCCTGCCGATAGCGATACCGGGAGCACCCTGACACCATGCAGTCATAAACCTTTCTCTTTCCGGTTTATCAGATGATACTCTTAAATCCAGCCAGTTACCGTAATGAGGGGAAAAAAGTGTATTTTCATATAATATTGCTTCTTTCACTGCATCTATATATTTCATCTCACCGGTCAGAGAATAGAGCCTGATTAATGAACAGGCTATACCGGCAACACCATGAGAAAAACCTCCCATAAACCTGTTTCCCAGTGTAGCCCATGCTCTGTAACCAGAAGGGGTTTCTTTTAAATTCTCAATAAGATGAGTTCCACATTTTCTCGCAATATCCAATATTTTTTGTTCTTTTACAGCATTATAAAATTTAATCAGACCGGCAATTGCTCCTGCTGATCCATAAATAATATCGAAGGCTCCGTCCTTTTCCACCTGCTCTTCTATCAATAAAACTGCCTTTTCTGCATAATCCATAATTTCAGGCATTTTAAGGAAATGACTTATAGAAACAAGGCTGTATACAATAGAACCAAGACCAGATGTGCCTCCTATACCCATTTCAGCAGCAATTATTTCCGACATAATATTATCATCAAGATCCTTAAAAAGTGGTTTTAATGCAGATAAAATAGTTTCTCTGAATATATCTTTACCTGAAACCATATCGAGAGCAGAAAGAAAGAGGGTAACACCGCATATGCCATTATAAAGGTTATACCCCAGGGGCTGTAGCTGAAATCTGTCTGATTGAGGAACATATTCATATCCTATCCATGTCAGGCCTTCATCACCAAAAGATATAGCACATTCCTTCAGTTCTTTTCCTGTTAAAAGAGCCTGTTCCAGAAAATCCTCGTGTACAGCAGTACCAGCCGGCATATCACCTTCCTGTGACATAGCTCCCGATGTTCCTCTATTTCTTGCATATAAAGCACCATAAATAAAGGCAACCTGCTTATCCATATCTTCATGACTGAGTCCTTTCAGGCATTCTAAAGCCCTGTCATACCCCGGTTCTTCAAAGAAATTTTCTATTATCTTCCCATAAGGTACATTCAGATCATTACTTGAAGAGGATGTTGTAATATAAGGTATATCCAGTTGTTCCATACTGAATATCTCTGATTTGATAAGAGGCCACAGATAATCACCACGTATCTCCGGTTTACTTATGGCTCTCGTAAGGAGATCAATGTTAATACTCCACAGAACAGAATCTCTCATTAATCCCGGTTCAAGAGACTGGTTTAAAAGCATACCATAAGTTCTGGTAGGACGAAAAACAAAACGAATATTCTTATTATAAAAATCCTTAAGCAGACTCTCAGAAGAAAGAAGCAAGTCTTTATATGTCATAAGATAGGAATACATACACTTAAAACCTTCGATAATATAATCTTTATAATAAAAGGGGGTAAGGCTTTTATGTTCAAGAACAGGAACATTTAAAGCTTCTTTAAGCTTATAGAACTGATATTCAATTTTTATGCCGTCTGTTTTCAGGTTTTTCCAGATTACTTTTTTTAAAAGCAATTCCTGTTCTCCAATACTACCGAGTCCGCTTATATCATAAGGTTTTTTGTCAGATCCGAATTGCCACCTGGGGAGAAGGCCCGTTCGTAAAACGGAATCGAAGAAATGCCTGTTCACAAGAAAGGTCACCCTTTTTTCATATTTTTTATCTTCAAACACCCGTGCCTGTGGCAGCATAAGCGTTTCTAAATCCACTACAACAGGATATTCTCCGCTGGCAATGATATTTTCCATATGACAGTCAGAACATCCGAGAACATATAATAAACATAAAAGCTGTCCTGCCCTTCTGTAATAATTCTTTCCCTCTTCCTCATTTTTACAGGGTAAATATTCTACAAACTCTGCCCATCCGTAATTCTTACGATTAAGTATTTTTATGGTTTTAAATTTCAATGATATACTGTGGTCATTAAACCAGGACAGTAATTTGAAATAAGCCTCTTCCAGGGAAAGGTCTCTGGGCTTATATATGAGCTGTAGACCGGATTCAAAGGTGACAGCTATTACAGTACGTCCCCCGTTATGTCTGTCAGAGATTGCCGGCTTTACACATGTAATTTTCCCGACTTTTTTTCCATTTTGAAAAAATCCTGAAATTTCAGATAAATCTTCCTTAAGTCTCAGAAAAAATTCAGATATAGCTTCTGACCAGAGCTTTATATGTACAGACACGAGACGGGCAAGTACAGGATAATCATTAAAAAAATTAATGAAAGAACTCTTCAGCAGTTCCTGTATAAATAAAGAATAAAGTTCAGAGTCTTCTGTATCTGTAATCTGGTCAATAAAGCTCTCAAAAGGAGCCTTACTATTTAAGAGAAATATAGAAAACTCCAGATGTATTGCCTTTAAACACAGACAGGCGAGAGAATTAAGCAGATTATGTTCAAACACCGCATGTACTCTGTCATCTGCAAGTTTATAGCTTTCCCCTGATTGTTTAAGCACTTCATCCCTTGCAACCTGTATAAAAGGGACAAAGGCTTCCTCAAATGGCACAGGATTATCAGTGAAGATAAATCTCCTGGAAAAATCCTGACTGGAAGTAATCTCTTCAGACACAGTTCTTTTTGCCTGATTAATAATCTGTTCTAATATACAACTCCATCGGGGAAGATTATTTTTATCGGCAAGTTGGACATTTCCCAGCAATGAAATAACATTATCTGCAGTCAGATTATCAAAGGAAAGTCTTTTTTCAAAAATTTCCTCTCTTTCTTTTGCCAGTATTTCTTTCCATTTATTAAGATTTCTTTCAGAAATTTCATCATTTTGAACCTGTTCCGGCACAAAAAAACCATTTATCCGGTCATGTAAGAATGCAGTTTTTTCAATTAATTGGATAAATTCTTTTTTTCTAAGACTCATTTATAAAACTTTTTCCTTTTTTATCTTCATTCTCACAGGAGTTATGCATTTACTGGGGTGAAAATAAATAATAAATATATGCTCTCGTGACGCGTAACGCGTAACGCGTGACGGGAGGAAGACCTTTATTACTGAGGTGAGTATAAATAATGCATATTTTATTCTCGTGACGCGTAACGCGTAACGCGTGACGGGAGAATGCAATTTATTACATGCTCATGCTCAGGTCAGTAAAAAGTAAAAGTAAGTGTTCAGCAGTTAGCTATCAGCTATCAGCTAAAACTTACAAAGACTGACTGTGTAAATCAGTCTAAAAAAATATTTAACGACATTTATTATGTAATTCCTGTAAAAGCTGACTGCTGTCTGCTGATAGCTGAACGCTTACAAGTAAAAAAATAAAAGAGAGGAATAGATAATCAACATACTAACGGAAGAACATCGAATTCAGTCAGGCTCTGTCATATTCTTCTATAGGAGTAAACGTATTTGTTGCACTCAGAATAACCATTTCTTTTCTTTTTATTCTGATTTTCTTTTTCTTTCTGAGTTTTTTTAATTTACTTATTAACATCCTCAGCCTGTAAAATCTGTATGATATAAAGGCAAAAAGTAAAAATATAAGCAGACCTGATATTATATATAAATATTTAAAATCCGGTTTAAAAGAAAAATACCGTTTAAGATTTAATCCTTTCGTAGAAGAGAGAGACTTCTGGTAAAGGAGATTATATTTAGGAATAGCAGATGGTTTGAGTGATACATCATATTTATTCCCATCTCTCTCTATAAAGATAATATTATTTTCTCCTGCAGAGCGTTGCAATTCTTTCTTTACAGCAGAAAATTCCTCTTCTGTAAGCTTTGAACCATCAATCTGAAAGGCCGCACCGTAGATAAAAGGTGAATCTACAGGAAGTAAAGGGTCATCTGCTACAATTTTCTTCTGTTCTTCAGAGGTTCTTACCAGTTCAGATAGAGGAAGAACAAAATTATTGCCCAGTTCTGATTTTAAATGTTCATTGACTTCCATTAAAAGACCGGTAGTCTCAGGCCTGAGAGAAAGATATTCTTCAGGTTTGTTTGCAGGTAAAGAAAAATCTTTAATCATCTCTTTGAGAGAAATGAGATTTTTAGAGGAAAGGCCATCTTTCAGAGCCTGGTTGTTTTTAAAAGAAGTAAACCTTGTACCATTTGATGCATAGCAGGAAGATAAATCATATTCTCTGCATATATTATAAAATATAGAAGCATATTTTTTTTCATAATCAGGATGGAGGCATACATGCAAACAGGAATTTGAAGCTTCGTCAATAAAAAAAACCTCTCCTTTTTTATGAAGTTCTCTGAATATTGAAACAAGGGTATCTATCTTTTTTATATCATTATGCATATAAAGAGGATGAACTGTAATATCAAAAGTAGCGCCATTCGTATGAGTCGATCTGCCTAGATCGGCCCAGTTATTATACTGAGATAATATATTCTGGTATTCAAGAGTTCTGAGAAGTCCGCTCACACATATCCTGGCATTACGGTCTTTAAGACGTAATCTGTATTCTTTTGTTATAGAAAGGAGAAGACCAAGGGTTCCAGGTTTTGCAGACCAGTAATAAGAGGCATTTTCAGGATCAATATCTCCAACACCTTTATTTAATATATGAAGGTCTTTGAAAAATTCAGGAGGATGAACAAGAGTTCCATTTGCAAGATCTTCTTTAACATCACTCAGATTTTTATAACTTTTTAAATACTGATACCATATCAACTCGGCTCTTGGAGGTTTTCCACTCTGGTCAGGTAAAGCATAACAGATAGAAATTACTTTACTGTAGAGACAAATTACTAAAAAAGCAACAAATAATATAAAAGGAACATCTTCAAATCTTTTATTAAATTTTAAATGTTCTTTAATTAAAGCAAATTTGTTAATCAACCTGCACTCTCCAACATATATTGTATAAATTAATTTTACATTTTTTTATTTACTCCTGCTAAATTTTTCAAATTTTCTATAATTTTTTTAAAAAAAATTTCTCAAATCCACTTTTTTCAATGAACATGGCATAAAAAATATATTTATATGAGAATCATAACGCGTGACTGGAGGAACAAATTCTCATTCTTAGGACTGTAAGAAAAATAACTCCGGCAAATTGTTAGAACGATTAGTATCCTC
>CAYSLJ010000217.1:0-9483 GCA_964431735.1 uncultured Synergistia bacterium
CGGCCAGGGACAGGTTTTAATATGGGTACTAACTTATTTGGAGCGGTACTAAGAAAGGATGATTTTTATATGGATATAATCAGAAAAAAATTTTCCCCTGTTAATCTGGCCCATTTACCAACTCCTTTTGATGAAGCTTCTAATTTAAGCACCTTATTGGGAGGACCGAGAATTTTTTTTAAAAGGGATGACCTAACAGGTTTATCCTGTGGCGGAAATAAAATAAGGAAACTGGAATTTCTTATGGCAGATGCCATAGAAAAAAAAGCTGATTATGTAGTTACAGGCGGAGGAACTCAATCCAATCATGCCTGTCAGACTGCTTCTGTATGTAATAAGTCAGGGTTAAAGGTAAGGCTTGTCCTTAAAAAACCTGATGAATTTAATTGTCAGGGAAATTTGTTGCTGGAAAAACTCATGGGAGCAGATATTAAATTTGTAGAAGTGAGTAAACTCCAAGAACTTGAAGAAGCAATGAATAGAGAATGTGAAGAACTGGCCGGGAAAGGACATAACCCTTATTATATCCCTATGGGAGGATCCAATTATCTTGGAGTTCTTGCCTATGCTCTCTCTATGAATGAAATAATGGCTCAGGCGGAAGAAAGAAAACTGAGCATAGATAGAATAATTACTGCATGCGGAACAGGGGGGACAATAGCAGGCTTGATTTTAGGTAAAAAGCTTCTTGGTTTAAACTGTAATATTACTGGAATTTCGGTAGGGGCAATAGATAATTTAAATGATACGATTCCTGCTATTGTCAGTGATGCTGCACAGTCTATCAACTTCCGGTGTACATGCCATGATGATATAAACATTTATTATGATTATGTGGGCTCTTCTTACGGAGAAATAACTCCTGCTGCAAAAGAAGCAATAGAAATTGTAGCAAAAACAGAAGGCATATTTCTGGACCCTGTTTATACCGGTAAAGCCATGGCAGGTCTTATTGATCTTGTAAGAAAAGGTTTTATAAGAGAAGAAGAAACAGTTATTTTTCTTCATACAGGAGGACTTCCTGCTATTTTTGCTTATAAGAGAGAATTATTGTCCTGACAATCTTCACTATTCACTATTCGCTAATTATATGATATAATAAAAACAGGAGATATGCTATAACATAAGTTGCTTACATGCAGCTTAGCTCATCTGGTAGAGCAGGAGACCTTAATCTCTGTGTAACAGGTTCGATTCCTGTAGCAAAACCACAATCAGCAACTTTAACTCGCATATCTCCTCTGTTTTATTTACTATACTTTTGCACTTTTTCATAATTTCCTAACCCAACACATAACACCTGAAATTTGATGTAATTATTTATGGGTGAAAGTATAGTTATTTAAATAAATCTCACCTTTGCTTGATTTCTCTGCGGGATTCTGTGATAATGATATTTCGGATAGCCGAACATCATTGCACCGTAGACCTTATGACCTTCCGGTAATTTCAGATAATCTGCAATAGGAGGGTATTTGTCTGCCACAAGCATAAAAATACCTGCCCAGCAGGTGCCCATACCGAAACTGTTTGCAGAGAGATCAAAATAGGTAATTCCAATGGTGCAGTCTACATAGGGAATGAACCCTTCACTGTTTGCATGGGCTATTATAACATGGGGCGCTCCTCTGAAAACAATATCATTTTCCGGCGTGTGAAATTCCGCCATTTTTCCGTATCTGTCCAGGCCGGCCATCCCCTGTGCCGTAAGATCTGCCAGATACCGTGTTTCTTTTCTGGTTTTAGTTATAATCCAGTTGAGAGGTTCCATGTTTCTTGCACTCGGAGCATATCTGGTAACATCCATAAGTCCTGAAATTATTTCTTCCTTTACCTCTGTGTCTTTATATTGCCTCATGGAACGATTGGACTTTAAAAACTGGCCTATCTGTTCTTTAGTTACATTTAAATTTTTATCTATCTGTACAAGCTGGTCAGGTTGCACAGAAGGAAGAGTTACGGCTTCAACGGGACATATACTCATACAGTGTCCACAGTTTATACATTTAGTCTCTGCATCTTCTACAGTTGCGATGACTTCACCTTTAGTAAAAATCCCTGCAGGACATTCCACTACACACATACCGCATAAGGTACACTTTTCCTGAGAAATTTTTATTGATGACATAAACAGCTTCCTCCTTGTTTTATGTTTTATAGTGAAAAATGAAAAGTGAAAAGTGAATAATATTCTGTTCTTTTCACTTTTCACTTTTCACTTCTTTAAAATTCCTGCGGTAATTCCTTTATCTGTGCATAGGTAAATACGGGGCCATGTTTACATACATAAATATGACCTATGTTACATCGGCCGCATTTCCCTATACCGCATTTCATTTTCATCTCAAGGGTTGTTATAACATCTTCAGGCTTGAATCCCATTTTTTCGAGAGATTGAACTGTAAATTTAATCATTATGGGAGGACCGCATGTTACTACCTTTGCATTTTCTCTGGATGGATTTAGCTGTTCAAGAACAGTAGGAACAAATCCGACTTTCCCGCGCCAGTCAGGTGTTTCTCCTCCCGGATCTACAGTGAGTATAAGTTCCGTATCAGGAGCTTTATACCATGCCTTTAAGTCTCTTTCATAACAGAGATCTGCTACGGACCTTGCTCCGTAAAGTATGAGTATTTTACCGTAATCACTTCTTTTATCTATAACATACTGTATAAGACTTCGAAGGGGGGCAAGACCTATGCCGCCTCCTACAAATATAAGGTTTTTACCTTTTAAGTCATCTACTGGAAACCAGTTGCCGTAAGGGCCGCGAAAGCCTATGGTATGCCCTTTTCTTAACCTGTGAATTGTCTCAGTCACTTTTCCTACTTTTTTTACGCTGCATTCAAGAAAATCTTTTCTTGTAGGACTTGATGATATACAGAACGTGCATTCACCTTCACCGAAGACTGAAAATTCACAGAACTGACCCGGTTTGAAATCAAACTCCTTATGGAACTTTTCATCAGAAAGGGTAAAACGAAAGGTTTTTGTATCGGGAGATTCGTCTATCACTTCATGAATTATTGCTTTATGAGGGACATAATTTTCAACTATATTACTCATGGCTTCCTCCCTTCTCTATAATCTGAAGAGTTTTTACAAGGTCCATGCCTGCAGGACATTCAGCTATACAACGGCCGCATCCCACACAGGAGATGGTATTGAAATTCTTTTTATAGTAATTGAATTTATGGAATATTCTCTGACGATATCTTGTTTTTTCTACGTCTCTCGGATTGTGGCCTCCTGCCATTCTTGTGAAATGTCCGTGCATACAGGCATCCCAGCACCTTACCCTTTTGCCTTCTTCGTAATTTCCCTGATCACTTATATCAAAACAGTGGCATGTAGGACACAGGTAGGCACAGGCACCGCAGTGAATACATTTTACAGAAATATTATCCCATATTTTATCATCAAACATAAGGTCCAGATTTTCCGATACTTCTTTTACATTGAACTTTACAGGTAATTTTGCCATAAGTTCTTTCTGGAGAGCTTCATATTTTTCTTTGTCTTTTTTACCTGCTTCAGTGAAGAGTTTTTTTGCATCTTTAATGACTGCTTCACCTTTATCACTTCTGCTTTCCACATAGTAATTATCACCGATATCTGCGAAGTGAATATCTGTTCCTTCTGCATCATAGGGTTTTCCTTCTACTGATGTGCAGAAACAGCTCCAGTCAGGAGATTTACAGGACATAGATATAAGAAGGGTATTTTTTCTTCTTTCGAAATACAGCTTATCACTGTAATCCCAGTTGAAAACTTTATCCATCATGGTTAAGGAACGGGCATCACATGGATGGATTGCCACTATGGCTCTGGGTTTTTTATCTACTTCTGCCGGTTTTATCTCTACATCTTTTCCGGAGAATTTATATTTATACAGTTCTTCCGATTGGGGGAAAAGGAATTCTTTGGGCGATTTTACTGTTTTCGGATAATTCAGAATTATTTTACTGAAATCTTTTACTACTTTAAAATTAATGAGATCTCCTTCTTTTACAGGAGCGATAATTTCATAATTCTTTCCGAGTATGTCCAGGAATTCCTTAATTTTATCTTTTTTAAGGATTAACGCCAAATCAATCACCTCTATTAAAAAATTTATCAGAGAATAGAAGTTATATGGCTGCTTCCCTCCACCAGGCTATGATGTGGGCTTTCAGAGTAACCTTACTCAAAGATTGCAGCCCCGGTCTTTTTTATTATTATCGCAAATCCCCTTTAACGGATAAATTCCTGAGGATCTTCTTTCTTAAACGTACTCAGCGGCGGAGGAACATTCGGATCTTTCCCGGGTACATAATCAAAATGTTCTTCCACTGATTTTCTCATTTTCATATTTAATTCACCGAGAGGTATATCCATAGGACAGACCCTCTCGCATTCCCCGCATCCTATACATCTTCCTGCAAGATGATAGGCTCTTATAAGATGAAAAGCCTTGTTGCTCTTTAGATCCGTTGTTTTATCTATCCACTGAGGTGAGGCATTCTCTACAAAACACCGTTCACAGTAGCAGAGAGGACATATTTTAACACAGGCATAACATCTTATACATCTGTCAAAATGTGCATTCCAGTATTTCTGTTTTTCTTCTGCCGAAAGTTTTTCTATTTCTTCCACCCTTTTCATAGATGATGGAAGATCTCCTACTTTTATTTCACTTCCGAGTATATGATCATACAGAGGAGGAACTCTTGTATCACAGGATACACATTTATCTAAGAGAAAATCCTTTATATTAAAATCTTCACTTCCGCTTTCACAGGTAATTTTAATTTTATCACCGTTTACAGTCCAGTCTTTTACTGCTTTCCCTTTAATAGCATTTATCAATTTTTTAGGATTTAATGCTCCCGGACAGTTAAGGCTTATTATATGGACCTTTTCCCTTGCTATCTGCTTTTCCTGCAGAAGTCCTACTATTGCTTTAGCATCACAGGGTTTTGCAAAAATAGCAACTTTACCTTTGAATTGATTGATATAAGAAGTAAGATTATGAACACAGAGAGGATTCAGTATAAGCTTATCACAATCTTCAGGGGATTTTGCAAAGAACGGAACAGTCTGAAAAGGTCCTCTTCCTTTTTCATAACCTATAATAGCTTCTATATCATCCTTTTTTATCAGTTCTTTAGCTATCTTTATGATATCTTCCATAGAGTAATACTCCTTTATTTCAGCAATTCAGCAATTCAGCAATTCACCTTTCAGCCTGTTAGTTTTTCAGCTGACAGCTGACAGCTGACATGCTGACATGCTAGTTGTTATATCCTTTAAGAGGGCCGAGTTTTTTTGTTTCTGCCACTATTTCTTCCATAAAACTTGCAAATTTCTGTCCTTCTGAAGCACTGATCCAGGACATCCAGAAACGTTTTGGATCAAGTCCCGTATATTGCAGAAGATCTCGAAATACTGTAAGTTTTCTTCTTGCATGATAATTTCCGCTTGTATAATGGCAGTCAGCAGGATGACACCCTGATACAAGGACTGCATCTGCACCTGACTGAAAAGCTTTGACTATAAAGAGAGGGTCAATAGCTCCTGTACAGGGCAGTCTGATGAGCCTTACATTGGGAGGATATTTAAGTCTGCTTGTTCCTGCCAGATCTGCTCCTGCGTAGGTACACCAGTTACAGACAAAACCTACTATTCTCGGTTCCCAGTCTGATTTTGTAGATTTATCTTCCATAATTACTTGCTGCCTTTCTTTTAAGCTATCAGCCTTCAGCTATCAGCTATCAGCAAAAGCTGACTGCTGACTGCTGACTGCTTTTCTATTTTTTTGCTACTGCTTCTTCCTTTGTCGGTTCAAACTTTGTTATAAGATTTTCAAGGGTACTTATCTGAGAGAATATCTGGTTATTTGTAAATCCATCCAGAACTATACATCCTGAGCGGCATGTTACTGCACATGCCCCGCAGCCCATACAGAGTCCTTCATTTACATGGGCCACTTTCTTTATGAGATTACCTTTTCTGTCTTTAATTTCTTTTTCTTCTATGGCATTATAAGGACATACAGGCTGACATGCAAGACATCCCACACAGTATTCCTCTATAACTCTTGAAACAAGAGGTTCTCTTTCAAGTTCTTTATTTGAGAACATTGCAAGGGCTTTTGATGCAGCAGCAGACCCCTGGCTTACAGAATCGGGAATATCTTTTGGAGCCTGACAGCATCCTGCAAGGAATATACCTGCAGTGTTTGTTTCTACAGGTCTGAGTTTGGGATGGGCTTCATTGTAGAAATTATGAGTGTCATAGGAAATATTCAGCATTTGAGCCAGTTTATCTGCACCGCTCTTTGCCACTATGGCAGTGGCAAGAACTACCAGATCTGCTTCCACTTCCACCTGCTGACCTGTAAGGGTATCAGCTCCCACTACTACAAGATTATCTCCTCTTTTATATATACGGGATACTCTGCCTCTTATATAAATTGCCTCTTCTTCTTCCATGGCACGTTTTACAAATTCTTCAT
The DNA here is from genome assembly GCA_964431735.1 of uncultured Synergistia bacterium. GTDB lineage: Bacteria > Vulcanimicrobiota > SpSt-956 > SpSt-956 > JAKJGF01 > CALARM01. Next base: position 6,497 of record CAYSLJ010000217.1, read on the forward strand.
AACCCTTTCCCGTAGCTCTTATATCCATATAGAATATATATGCCTTTGCACCATGACATTTATGATGGAGCAACATGGCATGTTTTGCCGTATACATACAGCATATTTTCGAACAGTAAGAAATTCCATGTTTTTCATCACGGGAACCCACACATTTTATAAATACAACATTCTTCGGAGGCTTCCCGTTTGACGGTCTCTGAACCTTTCCCTTTGTAGGACCTGAAGCACTGACCATTCTTTCAAATTCCAGACCGCTTATGACATCCTTGAATTTTCCGTATCCATATTCTGCATATTTATCTTTACCGTACAGGTCATATCCTGTGGCAACTATTATGGCTCCCACTTCTGCTTCTATGATTCTGTCTTCCTGTTTAAAGTCTATAGCTTTTGCCACACAGACCTTTTCACATACGCCACATTTACCTGTTTTAAAGTAAGTGCAGTGTTCTTTATCTATGACAGGAATATTGGGGACTGCCTGGGGGAAGGGAGTGTAAATGGCAGGTCTCGGAGCCATGCCCAGTTCGAATTCATTCATTACTTCCCCTTTTTTCCCTACAGGACATTTCTGAGTACAGAGCCCGCATCCTGTACAGATCTCTTCTATTACACACTTGGCTTTTCTTCTTATTTTGACCTTGAAGTTCCCTACAAAACCCTGTACACTGTCTACTTCGGAATAGGCATAAAGGGTTATATTCTTGTGGGTTGCCACTTCCACCATTCTCGGTGTAAGGATACACTGGGAACAATCAAGGGTAGGGAAGGTTTCATCAAGTTGAGACATATGTCCTCCTATACTGGGTTCTTTCTCAACCATTATAACTTCCACACCGCCGTTTGCTATATCAAGAGCTGCCTGTATACCTGCAATACCTCCTCCTATTACAAGGGCTCTCCTTGTAACAGGCACATGGATTTTATTAAGAGGTGCATTTCTTGCCACTTTGGCTACAAGCATTCTTACCAGCTCAATGGCTTTCTTTGTAGCCTCTTCTCTGTTATCATGAACCCAGGAACAGTGTTCACGAAGATTTGCCATTTCTACCATATAGGGATTAAAACCTGCCAGTACTGCAGCAGAACGGAAGGTTGACTCATGCATCCTGGGAGAGCATGAAGCTATGACAACTCCATCAAGATTATGAGTTTTAATGGCATCAATCATCAGATTTTGTCCCGGACTGGAACACATATATTTATAATCCACTGCATAAACTACATCTTTAAATTCTCCTGCAGCTTTTGCTACAGCCCCTACGTCAACAGTCTGGGCTATATTTGAGCCGCACCAGCATACAAATACTCCTATGTTAGCCATAATCCATCCTTTCTTTATGCTGAAATAAGCTGTTTTTCTCTTAACAGGTCTAACGCATTGGTAAGATGACTGCCTATATTCAGGTGTTCAACAGGTATACCGCATGCCACGCCTACCAGTTCCGTAAAATAATAGACAGGTATATTGAAATTTCCGTAATTGTATCCATGACTTATCTGTTTCTGCCTCATATCCAGATTTGCATGACAGAGGGGACAGGCAACTACGATACAATCACTTTTATTAAGTATTGCATCTTTTAATATTCTTACGGTAAGCTTTACCATTGCGTCTATATTACTTACAGCAAAACTTGCTCCGCAACATTCTGTTTTAAAAGCCCATTCAACCGGTTCTGCTCCCAGGGCTTTCAATAGATTTTCCATTATCTGAGGCTCTTCTGGATCGTCAAAATGAGTTACTTCCGGCGGCCTTGCAAGAAGACATCCGTAATAACAGGCTACTTTAAGTCCTGTAAGTGGTTTTGTAACCTTTTTCTTTATCTCTTCAATTCCTATATCATCGGCGAAAGCCTGAAGGAGATGTTTTATTTTTACCTTACCTTTATAGGGTAATCCTACAGCATCTACTACTTTTTTTCTGAATTCCTCATCTTTTTCAACTGCATGCTGGGCAAATTTGGAGCGGGAAAAACAGGCAGCACATGGAATAACCATATTAAGTCCCATTTTTTCAGCTTTTGCAATATTCCTCAGAGGCAGTGCAGAAGCAAGATATCTGTTTGTCTGATGGGCAGATGTGGCACCACAGCAGTTCCAGTCAGGTATCTCCTGCAGTTCTATCCCTATTTTCTTACAGATTTCCTTTGTGGAATTACCATATTCTAAAGCAGTAGAATGTAAAGAACATCCTGGAAAATATGCGTATTTCATTGATTTTGAGCCCTTTCTTCTTCTGCAAATTGATTACATTTTTCTACCATTCTCTGTAATTCTTCTATATCGCTGATACCCGGAAACTGCCAGGGTTTTAATTTACCCTGTACTACCATGGGTAAAGCGAGATCAAAATCCTTGAAGAAATCACCGCTTAATAGATTATAAAAACCAATAAGACCGGGTTCGTACATTCTTCCTCTGAGCCTGATTATTTCTAAAAATATCCTGTTGAATTTTTCCATGTTATTTCTTGCCCCTGAATAGCCTTTGGTTTTTGCCATCATCCTGAGGGCATCCATAACTGCAGCAGGATCCAGTTCTCTGGGGCACCTGGTAGTACATGTTTCACAGGATATACAGTTCCATATGGCTTTACAATTTAAAACCTGTTCAAATTGCCCCAGACCTACAAGTCTCATTATCTGGTTTGGCTTTAAATCCATATTTTCTGCCATAGGACATCCTGCAGAACATTTACCGCACTGATAGCAGGAGGAAAGATTTACATCACTTACTTTCTCCACATGGTCACGGAGTTTTTCTTTAAAATTGTCTCCATCTTTAGTAAAATGCAATTTCTCACCTTCTTCTCTTGATTATAAACAGTTTATATTACTGTTATTCGGTGAAATGCCAATTTACCCTTCTTTATAGTTAATTTTTTTACATTTTATTGAGGTAAGCATAAAATATATGCTATCATAAGGGACTGTAAGAAAAATAACTCCGGCAAATTGTTAGAACGGTTATCATCCTCGCGT
>CAYSLJ010000218.1:0-2070 GCA_964431735.1 uncultured Synergistia bacterium
TACAGATTTATATACATTAACTATAATTTTCAGTAAAGGTGAATTTACCTGTCGTAAAAAAACGCAATCACTTATGAAATACACTATAAATTAAACTAGACATTTTAAGTAAACTATTTTATAATTAATAATCGAAAATGGATAAATTATTAGAGACCTTTTTATAAAAAAATGATAAAATATATTTGAGGATATATATGCCTATTTCCTGATATTTAGGAGGACTTTTGATGGCTAAGAAAAGCTGGACAAAAAGCTTAAAGGCTCTTTTTGGGAAAGGCTCAGATGATTCGGAAGCAGACCAGGAAGAAAAGAAGAAAAAAGAAGTATGGGAAAAAGAAGATGATGATGGAGTAGTATGGGCCTACTTTCCAGTTCATGAAGAAAAAGAAGAAGAAAAGAAATCTTCTGTAATAGAAGAAGATGTAGTAAGTGACGATATACTTTTAGAAAGCGAAGAAGACATACCTTCCCGGGAAGAATCCCTAAAAGAAGAAGAAGAAAAATATGAAGAAAAAACCAGAATAGTGGAAGAAAACTATCTGGATGATGAAATAATATATAGTAAGCACGAAGAGTCTTCTAAAAAAGAAAGCATAAAAATTACAGATAAAACAAATCAGGAAAAGATAGCTTTAGAAGAAGAAGAAATCAATAAAATTATATCTCCGTCGGAAGAGTTTATTCAAAGCCTCAAAATAGCTTATATAAAACACATAAAACATAAATATCCTTTCAAAGATTTTTCCTATCTTGATAAAGAGTTAAAAAGTGACACAGAAGAAACTGCTGATGAGGAGCCCAGTGAAAGTCTGGAACCGTCAAGTCCTTTTGAAAAGGTTTTTACAGAGATGCAGGAACATATAACCGGTGAAACAGATGAACCAAAGACAGAAGGCAGAACAGAGAAAGATGATAGTTGGGATGAAAATTATGGTCAATTCAGTTTTTCATCTGAAAATGTATTTGCTAAAAAGGAGACAGGAGAAGAAAAGACTTCTTCTTCAGAGACTAAATCTTTATGGGGAGAAGGTAAATATGATGACTTTTTCTCTTCTTCAGAAGCAATCGAAGATAAAACCTTATCTGATACAGGGGAATTATCAGACGACACATCAGATAAATCAAAAAAGAAAAGAAATCGATTTGCTGATATAGTGTCTTCGGTAAATCAGGAAAAAATACCTGTAGCAACAGCAGATACAGCCATAGCTCTCGGACCTGTTGAAACAAAAGTTACAGATATGGAACTTACAGAAGAAGATAAACTATTAAATCCTGATGAACTTATAGAAAAAGGCGATAAAGAACTGGAACTGGGATGGAAAGATAAAGCTATAAAACATTTTAAGAAAGCTGCTCTTTTATACAAATATAATGATGAACCGGGAAAAGCTTTTTTAATTTATCAAAAACTCAACAAATTTGATCCTGCCAATATTAACTATATATATGCTCTGGGTTTTCTTTGTAAAAATCTTGGCAGAATAGAAGAGGCAAAAATTCATTTCAGGAATGTTCTTAAAATCGAACTTACCCATAAAAATACCCTTTTTCAGCTTGGTATAATAAGTTATGAAGAGGGAGCTCTGGATACTGCATTAATAGCATTCAGAAAAGTATTAAGTCTTGATCCATGCCACATAGAAGCCTATGAAAAATTAAGTGAATTGCTTATAAAAAAAGGGGATGTGAAAGAAGCAATAAATAATTATCTAAAAGGAGCACAGCAATTTCTGAATAAAAAAGATGAACCTTCTTCCATAAAATTATTTAAAAAGATTCTCTCCCTTGAAACAGATAACGAAGAAGCCAGGAATGGACTTAAAAATATAGGTCTTGATCCTGACCTGGAAATGGCAGAAGAACCGGGTGAAGAAGTCGGTGAAGAAATTCTGCAGAAACCTTCCGAAGAGAGCTATTTTGAAGAACTTGGACCGGATGAAACAATAGAATATATATCTGAAACAGTAGAAACACAGGAGATTGTAGAAAGCCATGAAGAAGATAAAATCCTCTATGAGGAAGGAGAAATAGAACAGAAGGAAGAAGAAATACCGGAGGAGACGG
>CAYSLJ010000218.1:2170-9414 GCA_964431735.1 uncultured Synergistia bacterium
TTCGAGAAGAAATACCGGAGGAGACGGTTCGAGAAGAAATACCGGAGGAGACGGTTCGAGAAGAAATACCGGAGGAGACGGTGCAGGAAGAAATACCGGAGGAGACACGAGAGAAAGAAGAAATATTAGATGAAGAAACTGAAGAAGATAATATTTCAAATAATATTAAAGAGAAGGGTTTTTATAAAACTATGAATTTAGATGTTAAATTTGAAGCTAATTTAGATGATTTCATAGAAGAAATATCACCTGAATATACCCTGGAACCTTCATTGCAAAAAATCTTAAACCGGCATATGGAAGAATTCTCAATACCTTCAGTAGAGGACATAATATATACATCGGCAGAAATTATTTTCAGTTCTTTTATGGAAGATTTTATTGATGATTTTGACACAATAAATATGACGGAAGATTATAAAATTGATGACTCATTATATACAAAATTCAGTAATATGATCAATAAAACAGACAGAGAAACCATAGAAGAGTTAAAAAACAGAGCAAGAGAATTCAGAATGGGAACAAAAATTTCTGCAGAAACAGAAATAATAGCAGATTTAACACTTCCTCCTGTAGTTCCTGAAATTAAAGAAGTTAAAGTTTCTGAAAAATCGGAAGAAATAGAAATAAAAACTCCCACTTCAGAAACAGATATACCGGGCATTATATACGAGTCTCTCAGTGAAGAATTTGTTGAGGATTTTATAAAAGGTGAGCTCAAACCCTATGATGAAGAAGAAGCTATGGGAATAGGTCTTGGAATTGAAATGGAAGAAGAAGAAGAACTGGAAGAGGAAGAAACGATAACACGTGAAGAAACACTGGAAAAAGAAACTGAACTATCGGAAATGGAAACAAGAGAGATAGAAGTAAAAGAGTCGGATTTAGAAAAAATAGAAGAAAGACTTGAAAAAATACTGGCAGAAGAAGCGAAAGAAGTAAAGACGGAAACAGCGAAAGAAGTAAAGACGGAAACAGCGGAAGAAGTAAAGACGGAAACAGCGGAAGAAGTAAAGACGGAAACAGCGGAAGAAGTAAAGACGGAAAAAACGCCGCCGTCACCGGGAACAGAAGTTGAAACTATGCCGGATATAGATAAAGAAATTATAAAATGCAAAGCTACTCTTAAGAAAAACATAAATAAGATAGATGATATTATAAAAAAATATGAAAAACTTTATAAAGAATGCCCTTCATACCCGCCACTATGCTATGCTATAGGTTCTTCTTACATTAAAAAAGGCTTATTTATAGAAGGTGTAAAGGAATTTATGAAGACTATTGATATAAAAGCATTTGATGGTAAAGATAATTTCTTGAAAAATTTGAATGGATAAAGATGATTGGAAGGAACTTCAAATGCCTGATACACACAGGAGGTCTTTTGCCAGAAAGGTAAGAAGCAGTGAAGCAGTAGTTAACTCAGAGTGGCAAATTGTAGAGTATAGACTGGATGACTGCCCCGGTAGTTCTGAGAATGTATCTGTTTCTCCGGAGAAAATTCTTGAGATAAAAGAAGAAATTTCAGAGGAACTTCTTGAAGCACCTGAATTACCCGAATTTTACGGAGAAGACAGACTTGTAATTCTTCCGAGAGATCCTTTTACTTCCTATTGTTACTGGGAAATAACAGAACAAACAAAAGAAGAGACTCTGAGAAAATCAGGATTTCATTTATCAGATAATCCCGGGTTATTGCTGAGATTATACAGGCTATCCAGTGACATCCATTGTTTCGAAAAGGTTATTAATAGTGAATCATATGAAACATGCAGTATGTATATAGATTACTCTGCTCCCTATAATCTTTTTTACGGGAAACTTGGATATTCAACAGTTAAAGGTGATTTTTTACCTCTTGTAACATCTTCTATACCGGATAAATTACCATTGAGTATATCATTAATTGACAGGCATGAGAAAGCCGGAGAAGGCTGGTTTGAAATAGAATTAAAAGAAGGAAAACAGCAATTAAGAGAAATAGCGCCGCCTCCTATACCTGTGCCTTTTGTATCTTTTGATTTACTTGTAACAAAACAGATTAAACCGGATGAGGCAGTTAAAAAGGAAACAATCCCTGCAATAACTAAAAAAGAAAACATATATTACGAAAAAATTAAGACACAGGAAGATATTCATCCCGGTAAAATCGAAACTATTGAAAGAAGAAAAGACGTTCAGGAGAGCAAAAGAGAAACTGTTGAAAAAAGAAAAGGTATCGGGGAAATTAAAGAATATAAAGAAAAAATCTCATGGAAACCACTGGCATTGACAGGTGAACTTTCTCATGTACCGGAGAATATACCGGTGTTAATAGAAGATAAAGGTCTGGAGGGACAGGACAGGTTCAGGCTCGTGCAGAAAATTCATAGAGAAGAAATACAATGGGAATTTGCAGATTTTTCGCCTGATATAAAGATGTTATTTCATGAAAAGCTGGAAAAAGAAGTGCCCCATCTTTACAAACTTGCCCGAAGAATTGACAGCCATCATACTATCTGGAAAATTCTGCAACTCCCTCCTCATATTAGAGACATGTTCCAGGAAAGACTTCTTGAAGAGAAACACGTTCCCTTCAGCAATCCGAGTTGTTGAGTAGTGAGTAGTGAGTCGTGAGTAGTGAAAACATGCATCACGCATTACACATCACGCTTATAAGGTGTAAACATTATGGAAAAAGGTTACTGGATGCTTGTACTTCATGCCCATCTTCCTTTTGTAAGGCACCCTGAATATAAGGATTCCTTCGAAGAAAGATGGCTCTATGAAGCCATAATAGAAACATATATACCTCTGTTGCAGATGTTCGAAAGACTTGAAAGAGACAGAGTCCGTTTTCGTGTAACCATGTCTCTGACACCGCCTCTTGTTAACATGTTAAATGATATACTTCTTCGTACCAGATTTCAGTTGCATCTGGAAAAACTTATAGAGCTTACAGAAAAAGAACTTGTAAGAACAGAAAAAGAACCTGAATTTTATGACACAGCTATTATATATAATGAGCTTCTGAAAAAATTCCATAAAATTTATCTGGAAAATTATAAAAGGGATATTGTAGGAGCATTCAAGAATTTTCAGGACAGAGGAAATATTGAAATAATGACATGTGGCGCCACTCATGGTTTTTTTCCTCTTATAGGAATACACAGAGAATGCGTAAAAGCCCAGATAGAGGTAGCTGTAAACAACCACAAAATGACCATAGGGAGACCTCCCGGAGGGATATGGCTTCCCGAATGCGGCTACAATCCCGGTGATGACGAAATACTCAAACATTACGGTATAAATTTTTTCTTTGTAGACTCTCATGGTCTTTTTTTCTCAAATCCCATTCCGCGATACGGAACTTATGCTCCTGTTTATACTCCATGCGGGGTGGCAGTATTTGCAAGAGACATGGAATCTTCAAGGCAGGTATGGAGTTCAAAAGGAGGTTATCCGGGCGATGTTGACTACAGGGAATTTTACAGAGATACAGGATATGATCTGCCGGAAGAATATATAAAACCTTATATACATGAAAGCGGTATAAGAATAAATACAGGAATAAAATATTACAGGGTAACAGGTGATACGGTAGAACTTTCGGAAAAAAAGCCTTATAATTACTATAAAGCACTTGAAAAAGCCAGAATTCATGGAGAACATTTTGTAAAGACCAGAACGGAACAGATAGAATACTGGAGTAATAACCTCAAGATTCTACCTCTTGTCGTATCGCCATATGATGCAGAACTCTACGGCCACTGGTGGTTTGAAGGCCCACATTTTCTTGAACATGTATTCAGAAATATGCAAAATCAGGGAAAAATTCTTCCTGTCACTGCAGTAGAATATCTGGAAAAATATCCCACTCATCAGGTTGCAGTACCGTCGAGTTCAAGCTGGGGACACAAGGGCTATAACGAATACTGGCTCAATGAAACAAATGACTGGATATACAGACATCTTCACAGAGGGGCAGAAAAAATGATAGAACTTGCAAATATATATAGAAACGATACAATAGATGAAGTAAAAAGAAGGGCTCTTAACCAGTGTGCACGAGAACTTCTCCTGGCTCAGAGCAGTGACTGGGCATTTATAATGAGAAGCGGCACAACCGTAGAATATGCTATCAAGCGCACAAGAGAACATTTAAGCAGATTATATCAGCTTTATGAAGAAATAAAAAATGGGAAGATCAATAATACACAGCTGGAGTTACTTGAGAAAAGAGATAATATATTTCCCGGTATAGATTACAGAGTTTATTGCAGTTAATTTTAACAAGTTAAAATCAGGTTTTGGTTTTTTAATCTCTTTAACCCAGCACCCATAACCCATACTATTAAATTATGAAAAATAAACATATAGAATTATACAAACATATTAAAGTAGTTGTTATAGGCGGAGGGACAGGGTTGTCTACCCTGCTTCGGGGTCTGAAACATTATACGGAACATATAACTGCTATAGTAACAGTCTCAGATGACGGAGGCAGTTCGGGGAGACTCAGAAAAGACATGGGTATAATTCCTCCCGGTGATATAAGAAACTGCCTTGTAGCTCTGTCTGCATCGGAATCACTCCTGGCAGATCTATTTCAATATCGTTTTCATAATGTAAAGGATCTGGAAGGACATAACTTCGGCAATTTATTTCTGGTAGCATTATCAGAGGTAGCAGGTGATTTTGATAAAGCCATAAAAGAATGCAGTAAAGTTCTTGCCATAAAAGGGAAAGTTCTTCCTGCCACACTTGATACTGTAGTGCTTATGGCAGAAATGGAAGACAGGAGTATAATTGAAGGAGAAACGAATATTACTTCATCAAAAGGTATTATCAGAAAGGTTTTTTTGAAACCCCATAACCCCAAGCCACAGCATGAAGTCATAGAAGCTCTAAGAGAAGCTGATGCTATTATATTCGGTCCGGGCAGTCTTTATACGAGTGTTATACCAAATCTCCTGGTATCTGAAATATGTAACAATATAAAAACATCACAGGCCATAAAAATATATATATGTAATGTTATGACTCAGCCCGGCGAAACAGACGGGTTTACGGCAGGTGATCATATAAAAGCCATTTTTGCTCATACAGGCTATGCAATCTTTGATTATGTTCTTCTTAACAAAAAAATCCCCAATCAATTACTTGATAAATACCAGTCACAGGGAGCCTATCCTGTCGACCTGGATCTGAAAAATATTACAGATCTCGGAGTTAATGTGATTACAGATGATCTTATAAGTGAAACTGATCTTGTAAGGCATAATTCTGATAAACTTGCAAGGGCTATTCTGGAGCTAACGGTTAAATCGTAACGCATGGCGGGTAAGTATCCATTTCTCTTCACTACTCACGACTCACTGCCTCCGGGTTTCCCCATTTTGTTACAAAAGTTCCGTCAGAAGAGAATTTCTGTATAATATGTTTTCCTTTGTTTACCAGATAAATATTTCCTGTGCCATCTACAGCTCCATCAGAGGGAGCAATAAAATTATCATCTATAAAGATATGTCTGTCCAGAGAAGATATAAAATTACCCCACAGGTCAAACTTCTGTATATTATCAAGCCAGTCATCTATCACATATACATATCCTGTATGATCCAGTGTTACAGATACGGGATGTTTAAACTGACCTTTCCCTCTTCCCTTACTTCCCCAGCTTATAATAAAATTTCCATGACCATCAAATTTCTGTATGAGGCAATTTCCTGTATCAGCAACATAAATATTACCAAAACTATCAACAGTGATACCTCTGGGATAATTAAACTGCCCCTTTTCCTCTCCGCACTGTCCCCATGCAGTTATAAAGTTACCGGAAGAATCAAATTTCTGAATACGATTATTTCCTGTATCAACTATATATATATTGTCTTCCTCTCCAACTGTAATATCACAGGGGCAGATAAATTCTCCTTCATTTTTCCCTTTTACTCCCCATTTCTTTACACTGCTCCCGGAAGAATCAAATTTCTCTACATAATTACATTCCATAATAAGGGTATAAACATGGCCCGTACTATCCACTGCAATAGAAGGAGGATAAATTGCTTCATTCTCTGTAATAATATGCCATTTACTTATAAAAGTTCCATGACCATCAAATTTCTGTATAATATTTCTTCTATCACTTATATAAATATTCCCTGACACATCAATAGCAATACTGTGAGGATAATGAATATCCCAGAAGGCAGATGACTGATGTGAAAAAGCGGAAGAAGAAAAGGGGAATTGAATATTATCCGGTATTAAAGCGTGATCTATTTCCATACACATTTCCAGATCTTTTTTCATATCAAGAACTGTCTGATATCTATTTTCCCTTTCCAGTTCCATAGCTTTTAATATACACTGTTCAAGTATTGATGTTACACCTGGATTGAATTTTTTCATAGAAGGCAGGGGAGCTTTATTAATAAGCCTGTCTATAGACACAGGACATTTCTGTTTTGTAAGAAGAACATACATAGTAGCTCCGAGTGAATATATATCACTCCTTGGATCTGTACCGGATGTACCGTATTGTTCGGGAGGACAGAAAGCCAGAGTACCGGTACCTCTTATTATAGTCCCTGTCTGTGAAGCTGGATTAAAAATCTTTGCAATACCGAAATCTATAAGCTTTATTGTATTATCATCAGTAACCATAATATTTTCAGGCTTCAAATCGCGAAATATTATAGGATGAGGTTTCTGATTATGAAGATAATCCAGAACATTACAGAGCTGTATGGTACAGGAAAGTACTTTTTCTACAGGTAAAAACCCTATATTTTCTCTATCAACTTCGCCAAGGGTTTTACCTTTTATAAATTCCATAACAAGAAAATAAGAACCACTGTCTTCAAAAAAATCTATAACTTTAGGAAGATTTATATGATCAAGTCTGGCCAGCATTTTTGCTTCTACATTAAACTGTTCTATTGCTCTCAATTTTTCCTTCTGACTGTCTGAGTCGGAACCAAACAGATCAAGTAATTGTTTAACAGCCCATTCTGTACCCAGATTGACATGTGTTGCAAGATATACTGCTCCCATACCGCCATGACCGAGAATTTTATTTATTACGTATCTGCCGTTTAAAACTGTACCGGAATTGAAAAACAAATGACCTCATCTCCTTATAAGCCGTAACGCGTAACGGGTAACGTGTGAAAATTCTCATATAAATCCCAGAAATCTTAGTACCTCTCCAGATAAGTTCGTAACCATTTTATCAGCTTCTGCCTGACAGGCTC
>CAYSLJ010000219.1:0-9386 GCA_964431735.1 uncultured Synergistia bacterium
CCTGTCAGGCAGAAGCTGATAAAATGGTTACGAACTTATTTGGAGCGGTACTTAGTATCGTAACAGGTAAATTGGTACCCAAAAATATGGCACTCACTCCTGTCCCTGGCCGGGCTCTGGAGGAAAAGATATGCCGTATTAAAAGAGAGTTATAAATTATATAGACGCAAAATATTAAACGTCTAAAAAACCAGTTTGTCACGCAACAGGATCATATATTTTCCGGAAGAGTTCGGCCAGGGACAGATTTTAATATGGTTACTAACTTATTTGGAGCGGTACTAAGGATTGTAAGAAAAATAACTCCGGCAAATTGTTGGAACAATAATTGCCCTCCTGTAACGCGTTACGCGTTACGCGTCACGATATAGACTGTAAATATGATGGAGTTATTTTTTCACAGACCCTAACTGGTGACTGGTCACTGATTGTTTTTTCTCCCTGTAATAATATCCTCTTTACTTACCCAGTGCGTTCGTAATTCACCTGCCAGATAGAGAGAGCCTGTTATACATAACAGATCTTTTTCTCCTGTTACGGATAAACCGTAGTCCAGTGCATCAAAAGGATCCAGTTTTATTATGGCTTTACCGCCAAGTTCTTTTATGACTGATACAATCTGTCTGGGGCTTACAGAGACTCTTCCTGCCACTCTCGGTAATGTTGCTATTATCAGATCAGTCAGAGGAACAATATGTTCGAGCATTACTTTTATGTCTTTTCCCTCTATAGCACCGAGTATTACTATAAGTTTATCAAAGGAAAAATCACTTTTCAGCGATTTGCTCAGTACTTCCATTTTGGCGGGATTGTGGGCGCCGTCTATTATAACGTTCTTACTTATAACTTCAATTCTTCCCGGTATTTTCACTTTTTTCAAGGAATTTCTCAGTACATCTTCATCCAGGTCCATGCCGTTCATCAGTAATATCTGTTCAACTGCCGCAATGGCAGTTCCTGCATTCTCTATCTGATGTGAACCGGGAAGAGAAATTTCAAGTTCTTTATATTCATTATATCTGCTGTTATAATTAAATATGTTTTTATTAATTATTTCTATATTATAATCCCTCTCTATTGCCAGTAATTGAGAATGCTTTTTCAGTGCTTTCTCCTCTATTATTTGTAGCAATGAAGAATCTCTGCACCCTGTTATACAGATACTTTTAGGGCTTATTATATCTGCTTTATGAGATGCAATGGATGAAAGAGTGTCACCCAGGTAATCCATGTGATCAAAAGATATGTTTGTAATAACGGATACAGAGGAAGAGGGTAGTATTTTTGTATAATCATTTTCCCATCCCAGTCCTGTTTCTATTACTGAAAGATCAGGTTTTTCCTCCATAAAATATAAGAGTGCCGTAGAGAAAATTGTTTCATGATAGGAAGGAGGGCCGTATATATCGTTCTCATACATATCATCAGTAGCTTCTTTTACTGTTTTTAGATGTCTTACAAAATCTTCAGTACCTATAAAATAATTGTTCAGTTTTATCCTTTCCATTGCAAGGGTAAGGTGTGGTGATGTATAGAGGGAGACCGTGAGATCCATATTTTTCAATATTTCATGAGCAATAATAGACACGGAACCTTTGCCGCTTGTGCCTGCAATATGAAGAACCTTCAGGTTTTTATATGGATGATGAAGGTTTTCCATGAGAACTTTCATTCTTTTCAGTCCCATTCCATCCCGGATTTCTTCGTCAGCAACTCCTTCATCTCTAAAATATTCCTCATAGGTTTTATCTCCGATATGGCCCGGTTTTTTACCGAATGGCACCTTCTTTACTATAGAAAGATTCAGTAATGATTCTAAATATCTTTCAGCTTTTAAATAATTTTGTATAACATGTTTCATAACTGATTATTCCTTTTCACTATAATCGTAACGCGTAATGCGTATGATTTATATTTCCACGCATCACGAATTACGCATCACGCATAACGTATTTCACTGTGAATGTTTCAATATACTTCCCCTTTTACCTGCAGACCATCCATTGAAGGGATCTACAAAATAAAAATCACTGCCTGTGAGATAGAGGGAATTCTCTTTTTTCCAGGTCATTCCTCCGTCTGTTGTAGAGAGATAGCTTATTCCCAGGCCAAATAATGCATCTTTCCCTATACCCATAATATGTCCGCAGTATTTATCCGTAAATTGAATATTATAAAGACATATAAATCCTTCGCTGTACTGTTTTTTCCAGGTAATGCCTCCGTCAGTCGTATGAAAAACGGCCCATGTCAATCTGCCGGCTTTTTCTGTTTCAAATCCTGTAATCCATCCGTTATTAGAATCAATAAAATCTATGCCTGTTATTACGGCAATATCATCTATATTCCGGCCATCCCAGCTTTTACCCCCGTCTTTTGTATGAAGTATTCTTGCAGAGTATTTATTTTTACCGCTTTTCACCTGCAGTGAGAACCATCCCTCCAGAGGACTTATAAAACTGAGTAAACTGGACGTTCCTGTTGTTCCTGTATCATATTTTCTCCACATACCATCTGATGTAATATGGAATATACTTCCTGTTTCTCCTGAAGCCCATGCATTGGACAGATCTACCATATCGACTTCTTCAAAATGTTCCGAATTTTTACATTCCTTTTTTTTCCAGGTAATTCCTCCGTCCCTGGTAAGTAATATAAGTCCAAGACATTTCTCTTTTTCCCATTCCTTACCTATCGCCCATCCCCTCATAGAATCTGCAAAATAAATGCCTTTCAGATCTGCTTTTGTATTGCTTTTTTGTTTTTTCCATGTTTCTCCCGAATCAACAGTCTGCAAAATTATACCGTTGTCTCCTGCAATCCATCCGTTATTCAGGTCTGTAAAATAAATTCTATTCAAATTTTCTTCCGTTCCGCTTTCCTTCAATGTCCAGTCAGAACTATATAATCTGGATACATTATATAAAGCTATCCCTGTTACAACAAAAAGAAGAAGAAAAAATATAAGAACAGATAAAATAACCTTTCTGAAAGTTAACATATTCCATGTTTTTCTGATAAATCCGGGACTGTTTTTTTGTTTTTCTACTTTTTCCAGTGCTTCCAGCATGGCTTTTGCATTTTTATACCTGAGAGAAATCTTGTTGTTTACAGCTTTCATAACAATATGGTCAAGTGCGGGTGATATGCCTGATATAATATTTTTTATAGGCTCAAGCTTAAAAGGAAGGGGTTTTTCACCTGTAAGGAGATGATGCATTGTAGCTCCCAGTGAATATATGTCTGAACGTGGTTCCGGTTCTCCCTGACATTGCTCTTCAGATATATAACCGAGTGTTCCTATGGCAGTTTTCTGTGTATGACTGTCCTGATTTACTGTTCTCGCTATGCCGAAATCAATAAGCATTGCTCTGCCGTCTTTATGAATCATAATATTTGCAGGTTTCAGATCCCTGTATATTACAGGAGGTGTCTGGCTGTGAAGATAATCCAGGACTTTCAAAATCTGTTTTGACCATTCGATGATTTTATCTTCAGGTAAACCGGGATTTCCTTCTTTATTCAGTATTGTTTCCAGATCTTCTCCGTCTATAAAATTCATTACCAGATAATATCTATTATTGGTGACAAAATAATCATAAACTTTCGGAAGGTTTGCATGATCGAGACCTGCCAGAATCTTGGCTTCTCTGTAGAACCATTCTTTTGCATCTTTCTGTCTCTGAGCGTTCCCGGAAGGAGGGGACAGCTCTTTTATGGCACATATACTGTTTAATGTAATATCCAGACCTTTGTATACGGAGCCCATTCCTCCGCTTCTTAAATGTGTGAGGATTTTATACCGGTTTTGAAGTAATGTTTCTTCCATAAGAGGGCCAGGAGGAAATAAGTCTTTTAATGATGCCTGGCAATTACTGCAAATTTCAGCACCTTCTTCATTTCCGTTGCCACAATTATTACAGAAGAAAGACACAGTTCGGGCCTCCCTGTTTGATTCGTGACGCGTGACGCGTGGCTTCTATTAACCATTTGAGTAAAATTAAAACTCAGATAATAATTATATCACAGGAATAAAGGAGAATCCAGAAAATTTATAGATGGTGGAGGGTGAGATAGTGTTTTTTATGACAGGTAGATTCATTTTTACTGGAAAGTGCACTTGATTTTGTAAATCTATTAATTAGTGAAAAGTGAGTAGTGAATAGTGAAAAGTAAGTAAAACCCACTTTTTTTCACTTTTCACTTTTCACTCTTAATATTCTGTGATAGATTTCTTTTTCCATTGTATATAAAATCACCTGGCATTTTTTTATGCAATCGGAGGGTGAAGAGTTTTATATAATTATTAGGAATGGAAATTTATTAATAGTCTTTTCCCTCGCTTAACGCGTTACGCGTCACGATTTAATATATTTGAGAAAGTTATTTAATTGTCATTACTTACTGGTCACTGGTCACTGGTCACTGAAAAATTTCTTCATCTGTAAGATAACATGCAGGATCTTCTTCCCAGGGATCTCCGTAAAATACATCGGCTCTTACTCTCATTGAACCACCGCATATGTCCAGCCATTTACAGCGGGAACATCGGCCTTTAATCAATTCTTTTCTGTCCTTTAGCCCTGCCATGAGAGGGTCTGACATGTCCGTCCATATGTTACTGAAAGGCTTATTTC
Source organism: uncultured Synergistia bacterium (assembly GCA_964431735.1). Classification (GTDB taxonomy): domain Bacteria; phylum Vulcanimicrobiota; class SpSt-956; order SpSt-956; family JAKJGF01; genus CALARM01. Next base: position 4,638 of record CAYSLJ010000219.1, read on the forward strand.
TTACATTGCCGACACTGTAATGCATCCAGAATTGATCGGCATGAACTTCTCCATTGAAATCTATACAGGCAATTCCAACTCCGGAACTGTACATTCCTCCTCTGTTCCAGGAAATAAGTTTTAATGTTTCATCGGCTCTTTCCCTGAGACCTTTTTCTAAAAGTTTCAGATAGACATATATACCGTCTGCATGATTTGCCACTGTAAGGATATCCTTTGTAAGTCCTCTTTTATGAAAATCTTCTGTTCTATGTATAATAATATCCAGTGCATTTCTTGTTTCTTCATGGGAAAGATCATCTCCTGAAATCTTTCTTCCCCGCCCGGAATAGGCAAGATGATAAAAGCATGCCCTCTCTATATCTTCTTCTTCTATAAAATCAAAAATTTGTTCCAGATCTTTATAGTTATGCCCTGTAAGGGTAAGACGGAGTCCAACTTTTTGACCGGCAGACCGGCAGTTTCTGAAACCGTTAACTGCTTCTTTGAAGGCACCTTTAGAACCGCGAAACCTGTCGTTTACTTCTCCTATACCGTCCAGGCTTATACCTGCATAGGTAAAGCCTGAATCTTTTATTTTTTTTGCCACACTTTCCGTTATCATTGTTCCATTTGTTGAAAGAGTCGGTCTGAGACCCAGTGAAGCGGCATAATCTGCAAGCTCAAACAGATCATGCCTCATAAGAGGTTCTCCGCCGGAAAACAATATGGCAGGAATACTGAAATCAGCCAGGTCTTTTAATAGGACTTTCCCTTCTTCTGTAGTCAGTTCGCCTGTATATGCTTTATTATGAGAATCTGTATAACAGTGAATACATCTCAGGTTACATGTTCTGGTAATATTCCATACTGTAACCGGTCTTCTTTCAGAAGCATGTGCCGGGATCGTTTCACTTACAGTGGAAGATGTCCCGTGAAAATGTTGGCCATATCTTATCCTGTCTCCGCTGCTTTTTTCTCCGCAGTATAATTTACTTATATTAATCATTTTTTTTACCTTTCTTACTGATAACAAAAATTATAGTGAAAAGTAAGTAATGTCCTGTTTTTCACTATTCACTGTTCACTTTTCACTCACTATATAATACTTCTTTTTTTATCTTTTTCTCCCTTTAATATTATTGTAAAAAATATGGTATAATTATTTAAAATTCATTTTTACAGGAGGTAATTTTTATGGAACAGAAAAAAACACCTGCCTTTTTAAATTTTATAGATTTAAAAACCACTGGTATACTCTTTCTTATGTTTCTCATTGCTTTTATATTCTGGGATACACCTTTAATATATCCCATAAAACTATTTGTTGTCATACTTCATGAAGTCAGTCATGGCCTTATGGCAGTAATCACAGGGGGACAGATAGAGAGAATTGAAATAGACTATCGTGTGGGGGGAGTCTGTTATTTCAGAGGAGGAAATCTTTTTCTTACTGCCAGTGCCGGTTATCTCGGCAGCATATTCTGGGGAGGTTTGATCCTTATACTTGCTGCAAAGACTAAATATGATAATATTATGGGAATGATTACAGGTGCTTTTCTGGTAATCCTTTCTATTTTCTATGTAAGAAATATGTTCGGATTCTTTTTTACTCTCCTCTTCGGTATTATCCTTATTATTATTTCTTATAAGGCCAGTAATTATGTGCTGGATCTTGTTATGAAATTTCTCGGTATGACAAGCTGTCTTTATGCCATAATAGATATAAAGGAAGACCTTATAAGCAGAACCAATATAGGAAGTGATGCAGATTATATAGCGCAGTCTCTCGGATGGCAGAAACTGTCCGTTCCCATAGGGATTATATGGATATTTATAGCTTTTCTTTCATTCTGTATATTTCTTTTCATAGCAGGTAAGAATGATGAAAAGAAGAAAAGTAGTGAAAAGTGAAAAGAACAGGATATTACTTACTCTTCACTCTGAAGATTCTGTAATAAATTTCTTTGTCCATTATATATAAATTTATCTGTCATAAAAAAATGAAATCATTTAACATATTTTTAACATGTTATTATTGAATTTACTTTTCTCCGGTAATATAATATATGTGTCTGTTTGACAGAAAATTTTTGCAGGGAGGTTCCTCATTATGTCTTCTATAGATAAATTAAATCTTACAGCTACCGGTAATTCATATAAACAGGTGAGAGCCGGGAAATCTTCTTCCAGTGATTTAACTGGCCAGATAAAAGATGGTTTTACAAGATCAGAAAGTGTTTCGAGTCCTGAAATATCAATGAAAAGTGCCCTTGAAAATCTCAGAAAACAGGATCATGCAGATCCTTTCAAAGATGCGAGAGATGTTCATGAAAAACTTAAAACCCTGAAAGGCCCTGCAAGGGAAGCATTCATAAAAGAATTCAGAGAGAAAAATGCAGGAAAGATATTTGCGGCAGTCCACTGGCATGACCATCAGCCTGTTTATCGTCCCGGTGTTCATCCTACAGATACACCTGAATATATGCAGGTTGTTATGGCAGGAGGAGATGCAGATAACAGAAGAATAGTATACAAAGATGGTGAAGCTTTCCCCATAGATGAAATGAAACATAAAAAAGAATTTCCATCCTTTGGCACACAGGTTTCTTTTTCCGGTTCCCTTATGGAAAATATGGATAAAACAGCGGAAAAAGGTATGTGGCCCGGTAAAAACTGGGGAGATCACTATAAAAATTTAAGGAATGAAACAGATACCGGTCTTGGCAATGAAAGACTTGATTTTGTCAATTTCGGTTACCATCATCCCCTTATGGGCCTTATTGCCACGGGGCATGATGATAAGGGCATAAATCTCGACAAAGATATTCTGTTACAGATCCAGATGCATCAACTTGCCGTGTTAGAACATTTCGGCGGCCCAATATCTAAAGGTTTCTTTCCCCCTGAAATGGCTTTCTCCAAAAGGATGATACCTGCTCTGAATAAAGCCGGTATAAAGTGGACAGAAGTGGATAATATCCATTTTGACAGGGCAAATGCAGATTATAACAATCCCGCCGACGGCCTTGCCCCTCCCAATAAAGGTGATAAGAGAAATCCCGGAACACACAGTTATGAAACACTTCCCAATGATCTTGCCAAAAAACATCTTGTATCACCTGATGCATTGAGGCCACACTATACAAAACATATAGATCCTGCCACAGGACATGAAGAACTCATGGTTGTAGTCCCCGAGGAGAGATCCCTTTCTTCTTATATACAGAAGGATCGTGACGGAGGAAAGATTCAGGAAGTAATAAATAAATTCGATCAATATAATACTGACCCTGCTCATCCTCTCCTTGTACTTCTTGCTTCAGACGGAGATAATAACGGTTCAAACAGCGGAGAATTTCACAGAAATGTTCCCATAGATATTGCAACCAGATATCCCGGCAAAGTTGTTCTTACCACTATAGAAGATTACCTGGAAATATATCCTCCTGAGACGCCGAAACTTGTAAGTGATAAAGACGGTGTCAAAAAGTACGAAGGAGGAGATGTTATACATGTAGAAGACGGTTCCTGGTGGGGTGCCAATCTCGGTGATCCGCAGTTCTCAAAATGGATAGATCCTCCTCAATATGCAACAATCCATTATTCACCGAAAAATAACTCATGGGCCTCCATTATAGCTGCAAAGAATGCGGTTCTTACTGCAGACAGTCTCCAGTCGGCAGGTAATACACAGGAAAGTATTAAAAATATTACTACCGGTAATGGAAATGATGTGGAAAAAGCGTGGCATAATCTTACTATATCACAGACTTCCTGTTATGAATACTGGGGGCCTGACAATCAGCTGTCCTATTCTTCTGTTGATGCAGCCAATAAGGCTATAGAGAATGCTCAAAAGGTAATAGAAAGTCATGGAGGAGAAGATAAAATAGGTCCTACGGTATTTCAGCCCATGCATTATCCCTATAACCCGAAAGGCAATGTAAATCTTCTTACATATGTCTATGATATAAATGACGTAAAATCAGTAAAAGTAAAATATCGTTATGATGACAGCGGAAGTGTGGATACACCGAAAGACAGCATGTTCGAAGGGCCGGGAGTAAAACCTTTCAGTGAAGAAATTTCTATGGAAAAGAAAGAGTTCCCTGAACTTGCAAACAAGCCTCCTGTCTTTGTTCCTTCTAAAGCAAGAGCAGACATATATCAGGTGAATCTTGAACCGGGTATCCCGGAAGGTAAAGACGGTGCACTCATACAGTATTATGTAGAAGCAGAAGACGGTAAAGGAAATGTTACCCGTTCCCCTCTGCAGCATGTATATGTAGGAAGTCCTTCCACTCTCAATCCTGACGAGACTACAAATGATGAACTTCATAACCAGTTGAAATCCGGTAATGCGAGTGCTATGGCAGATGCCATTACCTTTATATTCACCACAGGCAGAAATGATGTAAATATCTTCAATCATGCCTTCTTCCGTCTTGAAGAGGCAGATAATAAACTCCTGACAAATCTTGAGAATCTGGCGATAAAAGAAAAGATAAAACTTTCAGGAGAACCGAAATTCAGAGACGAATATATCAATCGTCTGGATAAACACCTTGTGAAAGAAGAGAATGTGGCTAAATTAAAAGGCCAGCCTCATCTTTCCTATTATATGTCCCATCCTCTGGCAAATCAGGCGTCTGATCCCAGAGTGGCAAGAATTTTAGCGAAACTGTCATAATCTATGGAGGGGGAAACCCCTTTGGGGTTGTCAAGAAATAACCCAATCATATTTACGTCTATATCGTGACGCGTAAC
>CAYSLJ010000220.1:0-9334 GCA_964431735.1 uncultured Synergistia bacterium
ACGCGTCACGATATAGACGTAAATATGATTGGGTTATTTCTTGACAACCCCTAAGGAGAGAAACTGTGTTATTAAAAAAGGGATTTTCTTTTATTGAATTACTGCTTGCCGTTATACTTCTTGGCGTCATCATTGTAACAATTCTCGGTGTATTTGTTCATGGTCTTCATGCTATAAAAAAAAGTCGTTATCGTGTAATAGCAGTTAATATTGCCAATAAAAAATGTTCCGAGTTGCGGTATCTGTTTCTGAATAACGGCGACCCTATTGCTGCAGATACTATTAAAAATAATATATACGGAACAGACAGTGTTGATAATGAGTTTAAATGGGACAGCGGTAATGTAGAGGTCACAGGAAAAGAAACTGTAGATAATAGACCTTACAACTTTATTATAAGCATATCACAGGAAGGTTCAACAGATACAAAAGGTATAATATTACTCTTAAAAAAAATAGATATAGAAGTAAACTGGAAAGAAGTGGAAGGTACCCATAATGTTAAAATCTCAACTTATCTCTCACGACCGCCTGTATTGTAGCTTTCCGAGAAAGATTTCAGGGAATACGAAAGGTTACAATATCCTGGAACTTACTATAGGGATAGCAATATTTTTTTTATTTATGACAGGTATTTACAGTAGTTTTGATGTAGGACTTAAAAGCTGGCAGATAGGCAATACCAGATCTGAACTCCAGCAGAGTGCGGAAGTTGCCATGAAAAGACTGCTGAGTGAACTTATTATAAGCACTCCTGTTTCAATGCAGATGTCAACTGATAAATACATATCCTTCGAATCTCCGGTTAATCCGGTAGAGGCAAAATTTGAAAGAGATGAATCTGATCTGGGGATACCTCTCTGGCAGAATCATATTATCTATTATGTGTTACCTGAAGACGGTGACAGTACAAAATACATTCTTTACAGGAATTTTCAGACAAGAACTCCCAGTCGTATACCTCAGAAAATTCTTAATCCAGAACTTATGTGTCTTTCCAAAGGAAATAATAATATTAAAGTTCTGGCCAGAAATTTAAGTGGTGTCAAATTCGAAAAAAGCGGTAATGTTATAAATATAACCTTTAAATACAGGAAAAGAATTGCTTCAAATTCCAGGGTGGCTTTTTCTTCCGGAGGTGATAAAAATAAAGGGATTGAAGAACTGGAAATAAAAAACTCTGTTGAACCAAGAAATTGAGAAAGGCGGTGTTATTTATGAATATAGAAAAATCTAAAAAAGGGATGGCTCTTGTAACTATTTTACTGCTGACAGTATTACTTACTATAATGACTGTTTCAATGGTATTTATAAGTACCCAGCATCTCCGGCTTATGGGGAATGTAGAAGGTTACGACATATCTCTTAAAGCTGCAGAGGCAGGGGCGGAATATGCTCTTGCACAGCTTAATTCAAACCCTTTATGGGGAGATCCGAACACACCTGATGTGAATAAGACCCTGGGTAATGGCAGCAAATTTTATATTACTTTTAAGTCCGGTAATGACTATTACTCTTATAATAATTTGATGAGTACAAAAGCCCATAACCGAACAGGTATTTTACAGGGCAAAGTCCCTGCTTACACGGCTGAAATCATCTCTATAGGAGAATCTCCTGGCAAGATAAAAAAAATACTCAGAGTTGTTTTTATCAGAGATGACCGTATACCGGCAAATGTTCTTGCCAAAGGTAAAATTTTCTTTAAATCAGGTAAAATATTCTTTACAGGTGAAGACGCAAATGAACCGGGATGGGTTTACAGTGACTGGAAGGATCCGAATAATGACCCGAACAGTTACAGTATCTACAGTGACGAACTTAATACTGACTCTACGGTTAACGCTAAAGGAGGCATCATATCCAGCAGAGGAAAAATAAAACTGAATATAGCCAAAGAGGGGGATGTTTATGTAGACGAAAATACTGCAAAAAAAGTGGAAGGAACAGATATTGATATAAACAAGATGTTAAAAGAAGCATCTTCTGCAGATAGTACGATAAAAACCGGTTATTCTTACCGTGTAACAACCTTTAATGGAATAAAAGATAATAATGATATTATGAAAAGCTTTATCAATATTAAATACGGGCCTGCAAAAAATCAGCTTCTTTCTCTATGTTATCCTGAAATACAATCCGGTTCTCCCGGCGGTTCAGGTGATGTATGCTATGTAAGTAAAGGAATATCAAGTGCACATTATACTGTTTCAGGAGAACAGGAATCGTGGTTCAGCACGAAGACAGGCAACGGGAAATCATGGAATCAGATATCGGCCAGTGTCTCAGGAGTAGAAAATTATGAAAAATTCAGTGCTTCCCAGGTTTACGATCCTAACGGAGAACCTGCAGGATGGGAATGGAAATCAGACGGGATAAGCAGCAGAGCTCTTACCACTGACGGGCTGTCTTTCAGTCTTACAGAAGATAAAATATACGGCCAGAGCTTTTACTGTATTAAAGGGAAATCAAATATATTTGATCAAGAAATAGGCCTTGTAAGAATCGGTTCAGGAGGAGTTCCATGGCCTCCTGAGACAGGGAGCGGAATTTATGATATTGTAAAAAACAACACCCTTTTCGCAGAACCGGGAAAAACAATGGATGGTTTCAGTGTTAATAAAACCGTTTCTGATGACGAAAAGGTTGAATATTCAGTATGTCTTCAGAGTGATGTATATGCAGATGTACAGACTCCGTCAGAATCAGATTATGCCCTTACCTGTAATGATGTGCAGGATAAAGCCTTTTCAATAAAAAGAGAATATTCTATGGATAATAGTCTTACAGGAGAGATGGTTCTCAATACATCACTGGATTTAAATGGTCACAATCTATATTCCGGCGGTCATACTTCCCTTGGTTTACTGTTAGAAAACAATAAGAACGAAGGCGGAATGGTTGTATCAGGAGGTAAATTGAATTATCTTTACGGATATGAAGGAGCAAATCTTACAGCAGTCAGTAAAGATGATCTTTATCTGCCTACATCAAATGAATCAAATAAATATACTTTGAAAGGTTATTTATATACTGATAATGATCTTGTTATAGAAGCTATAAATGACAAAGTCAATTTAAAAACCACCGGTTCAATTGAAACGGCAGCAGGAGGAAGGGTTGTCACTACAAACTGTTTGATAGAAAGAGATGAACCTCTAAAAAACGTAAATAATCCGACTTCGAAAGAAGAACTGCAGTGTGAAGATCTGCCATTTATTGAAATAGATAACGGAAGCAGTTTTATGATACCTGACAGGGCTGTTAAAATGAATTATACCAATGCATCAGGCACATTATCAACGGAGATTGATTTAACAGGTTATCAGGTAAGTTATGCTACCGATATGTCCGGCAATGTTTCAATAGAGAAGGTTTATAAATTAGAGACTCTTACCTCCACGTTAGATCCCAATGATACCATAGAAGCATATGTAGAACTTCCTTATAACGGAGAAGCAATTACCTTTCCAGGTGGAAAATATACGGGAAACAAAGTAAGTATGGCAGATATAAACTGTTCCGGCGGCGATCCGAACGAAGTAATTGCAAATATAGGACAGCTTTTATATGATAATTACAAACATTCGGAAGTTAAACTGACAGGACAGATTGTAACCAATAATGAACGGACAGGCAATCAGGATAATAATGGCGATATGAATATAATAATAGATCCCGGTCAATACAGTAAGTTTAACAGCATAAATGATATAGTGGATATATCGGCTCTAGTAAATGCCAGGCAGGAGAATTTTACAATAAGACGAATGTGCTGGGAAATTATAAGATAGTGAGTGGTGAATCTGGTCAATGCTCATTATTTTTTGTAGGAATTTTTATATAAAGATTGAATCTTACCCGGGTAGAGATAGATAATCTCGTGACGCGTCACGCGTGACGGGAGCAATTTTTTTTGATTATACTCAGATCAATAGGTTAAAACTACTAAAGGAGATATTATTATGTATCATATAAATAGGGATATGAATCCCGAAGAATTCCGTTCTTACGGCCATAAAGTAATTGACTGGATTTCAGATTATCTGAAAAATACCGAAAAATATCCTGTAATGGCTCAGGTAAAGCCGGGAGATATAAAAAAGAAACTTCCTGTTACTCCACCAGAACACGGGGAAAACATGGATGACATACTGAAGGATTTTCAGGATATAATCATGCCGGGTATAACCCACTGGAATCATCCGGCATTTTTTGCCTATTTTTCCATAACAGGCTCAGCCCCGGGCATACTGGGCGAACTGCTCTGTTCTGCTCTGAACGTAAACGGTATGCTCTGGAAATCATCGCCTTCCGCTACGGAACTTGAAACAGTAGTTCTTGACTGGCTGAGACAGATGATAGGACTTCCGCCGGAATTTCAGGGTATCATCTACGACACTGCCTCTGTATCCAGCATGCATGCCATTGCTGCGGCAAGGGAAGCCATCGGTCTCAATGTAAGAGAAGAAGGACTCTGCGGCCGCCCCGATATGCCCCGGCTCAGAGTGTATATTTCTGAACAGACCCATTCTTCAGTGGAAAAAGGGGCAATAACCCTGGGAATAGGCCGGAAAAATGTCAGGAAAATACCTGTAGACGATAGGTTCCGCATGATACCCGATAAATTACAGGAAGCTATAGAGGAAGATATTAAAAATGGGTACAGGCCCTTTTTCGTAACTGCCACAATAGGCACTACTTCCACGACAAGTATTGACCCTGTGCCTGCCATAGCAGATATAGCAAAAAAATATAATCTCTGGCTTCATGTCGACGGAGCTTACGGAGGTTCTGCAGCAGTCGTGCCTGAGATGAAATGGATCATGGAAGGGTGTGACAGGGCCGATTCAATGGTGGTAAATCCCCATAAATGGCTTTTTACTCCCTGTGACATAAGCGTTTTTTACTGTAAGAGATTTGACACCTTAAAACAGGCATTCAGCCTTGTAGCAGAATATCTGAAGACTTCAGAAGACAGCGCAGTGAGAAATTATATGGATTACGGAGTTCAGCTCGGAAGGAGATTTAGGTCGCTAAAACTCTGGATGGTAATAAGAACCTTCGGCCATGAAGGACTTGCAGAGAGATTGAAATTTCATATGGAACTGGCGAAAAAAGTGACTTCATGGATTGGAGACGATGAGAATTTCGAACTTATGGCACCAGTTCCCTTCAGCACCGTATGTTTTCGCGCAAAACCGAAATATATGGATGAAGACAGACTGAACCTGTTAAACGAAACCCTTATGGACAATGTTAACAGAACAGGAAAGGTCTTTTTCTCACATACGAAATTAAAGGGGAAATTCACAATCAGAATGGCCATAGGCAATCTGAAAACTACTGAAGAACATGTAAAACAGGCATGGAAGCTGGTGAAGGAAGAGTTACAGAGATTAATCTAAAAAATGAATAGCAGGCTGTATTACTGAGGTGAGTATAAATAATACATACATGCTCTCGTGACGCGTGACGCGTGACGGGAAGATATCCATCGTAATTTTATTTCTCAAAAGAAAATATCAAAAGATATAAAATCATTTCCATTTTAAATTTTCTTCCACTCCATGCCAGAAATTCTAAAGCTCACGAGCCAGACAAGTGAAAAGTGAAAATAAACAGAATTTTACTTACTTTTCACTTTTCACCAATCACTTTTCACTGACTTTACTATATAAAATCCCTTATTGCCTTCTCTATATAACCGGTCTCATAAATACATGACAGATGGCCGTTGCCGCTGTCATAATAAAAACACTGGCAATCTTTAATAGAGTTCTTTGCCTCTTCAGCCTGTGGCCTTGTAAACATAAGATCTGAATCGTCTATTATCATCAGGGTCTTTGCTTTAATTTTTGCCAGAGCCTCTTCCAGACTCTCTGAACCTTCTCTCAGGTCATACAAAATATTTGCCTTTGCTATGTACATATAGGAATTTGCGTCAAAAAACTGCATTCTCCCGAGGACAATGTTTTCAATTTCTTTTTCCACAAGGAATTTTCCCTGAAAACTTCTATAAGGGTTTTCATATTTCTTGAATTCAGGGTCGGCAAATTTCCGGCCGAAACTTTCTTCTGCCCATTTATCCGTCCTGGTTGCTATGAGAAGATTTTTAAAGGCAAGCAATAGGCCCCTCTGAGGAGGTTTTTTATCGTAATAAGCTCCTCCCCTCCAGTCCGGGTCAAGCATGATTGCATCGATACCGAGCTGATTGGGAACCATTATGCCAAATGGCCTTATCATGGGAGTGGCAGCTACGGAGATGATTTTTTCCACATCATCAGGGAAAAACCTTCCCCACATGAAAGACTGAAGCCCCCCCATGGACGGCCCTGCCACAAGTTTCAACTTTTTTATTCCCAGACTGTCCAGTAATTTTCTCTGAAGCCTTACTACATCTTTAATGGTAAATATAGGGAAATACATGCCATATTCCTTCCCTGTTACAGGGTTTATGGAAGCAGGCCCTGTAGTTATGACATTTGGATTATAGCAATTTATATTTGACAGCACATCTGAACTTATGACAAAATATTTATCTGTATCTATGGCTTTACCCGGGCCTACAAGGTTATCCCACCATCCGGGAACAGGTTCGTTTTCTTTATATTTTCCTGCCACATGACTTGTGCCGGTAAAAAAATGGCAGATCATAACAGCATTATTTTTTTCTTCATTTAATGTTCCGTATGTTTCATAACCTATTTTTACGGGGATAGATACATCTGCTTCTTCGAAATAAAATTCATCGAGAGAAAAACACTTCTTTTCAACAATCATCTATGGAAACTCCTTTCAATATCAGTATAAAAATTTAAAATTACTATAACATATATAAAGGTCTTTTGACAATAAATTGAAGTTATGTTATGATAAAATGTATGAAAATTATAGTTATATGCAACTGACACTTCTTATGTAATTCGGCTTTGACTGATAATGCCAGGTCATCATATAAATGATTTTCATATGGTTTAAGGAGTTCTTATGGATACAGGCTCACTGAATGTATGTGGTCTATGCTGTACAAAACTTGAGAACTGCAGTGTTATGGCAGGACATGACCGAATCCTTGATAATATAAATATCCATATCCATTGCGGCGAGTTTACGGCACTTATCGGACCAAACGGAGCAGGAAAAACAACCCTTTTGAAAGTTATTCTCAGAGAAATCCCCTTTACAGGGAAATTGCATTTTATGGATTCCGTAAAAGCCAGACCTGATAGACCTGTAATAGGATATGTACCTCAAAAGCTGGATTTTGATCTCACCTCTCCTGTTACAGTTCTTGATCTCTTCAGTTCATCCCTTAATAGCCGTCCTCTATGGCTTGGTTATCGGGGAAATATAATTAAAGAAGCAAAAAAGATTTTAGCCATAGTAGAGGCAGAACATCTTATAAATAAAAAAATTGGATATCTTTCAGGAGGTGAACTGCAGAGAGTACTTCTGGCACTTGCTCTCAGCCCGGTGCCACATCTTCTGCTACTAGATGAACCGGTGTCAGGTATGGATCTGTCAGGTATTGAAATATTTTATCGTATGCTTTCCAGAGTCAGACAGAAATATGATCTTTCCATTATATTTATTACTCACGATATACTGGGAGTAGCTAAATTTGTAGACAGAATAATATTTCTTAATCGTACTATAATATGTGAAGGAACACCTAAAGAAGTTTTTGCGAACAATATGTTTCAAACAACCTTTAATATTAATAATGTACCGGACAATTTACCTGATAGAATACTGATAACTAGAAATAAAAAATAACAGATCTGGATAAATAATATGGAATTATGGTATCGTTTGGTTGAATTATTGCCCTTTTCGTGGGTAGAATTTAATTTCATGAAAAATGCCCTTCTGGCAGTCATTTTGCTATCTTTTCTACTTGGCCATTTAGGTGCTATGGTAATAAACCGTCAGATGGCATTTTTTTCCGATGCCATAGGCCATGCAGCACTCACAGGCCTTGCCATAGGAGTTATAATGGGATTTAATGAACCGCTATGGGCAATGCTTATTTTTTCTGTTATACTATCACTATGTATAACATGGCTCCGGAAAATCAGCTTCGGTTCAGCAGATACCATTATAGGACTTTTCATGGCTTTCTCTATGGCTCTGGGAGTAGTAATTCTTTCCAGAGGAGGCAGTTTTAATAAATATTCAAAATATCTCATAGGCGATATACTCAGTATAACAAAACATGAAATAATCGGTATTATTTTAATAATCATATTCATGTTAATCTTCTGGATCTTTTATTTTAACAAACTCTTTCTCATGAGTATAAACCCGTCCCTTGCAAAAAGCAGGGATATAAATATATGGTTTCTGGATTTTCTTTTTTCTTCACTCGTTGCCCTGATGGTAACACTGAGTATTCAGTGGATCGGTCTTCTGGTCATAAACTCCCTTTTAATATTACCTGCATCAACAGCCAGAAATATCTCAAAAAATTCCTTTCAATATCTCTGGTTTTCTGTAGTAATAAGCCTGATTTCCTCTTTAAGCGGTCTTGTAGCATCTTTTTACTGGGGCACTGCGACAGGTGCCACTATAGTAATCTTTGCAATGGCTTTATTTATCATATCACTGGTATTCAAAGTCAAATTCAATAAATCATAATAGTCCTGGTGCATAACGCGAAGTAAGATAATCTACAATATATATAGTTCTTTCTAACTAGTCCTCCAGTAAAAAAGCATAATAATTTCTATAATTCTATTGATTTTAGAACTAATCATATTCAATAAAAAATACTTCTCCTGTACAAAAAAACTGGTTTATAAGGAGAATAGTAAATTTATTTTTTCACTGTTATACTGAAATATAAGTAAATTAGAGTTTACAGGGGAGAATGCTCTATGTTAGATCACTTACTGTTACACAGCGTTTCAATAACAGGTATGTTAAATAATGTTCTTCATATGGCTCCGAGAGAAGCATCATGGATAATATTTCTGTCAGGATTATTAGTAGGAATAGTAAAAATAAACGAATTATATGAATCTTAATTTTTTTACTATCCTGAAGATACCACTTCCGCAGTCAGTTAAATATATAGTTCTTTCATTTATTTCATCTGATCAATAGAATCACACAGTGCTATAAGGCCGAACTTCAACTTTACCAGTTACGGTAATAAGGATTTGTCAGGAAATAACTACATCTTAATTACGATTTGTATCGTGACGCGTAACGCGTTACGCGTGACGGGAGGATACTGATTGTTCTAACAATTTGCCGGAGTTACTTTTCCTGCAGTCCTAAGTACCGCAACAGGTAAATTGATACCCAAAAAAAATATGGCACTCACTCC
>CAYSLJ010000221.1:0-9260 GCA_964431735.1 uncultured Synergistia bacterium
CAAATTTCTTTTTCCCTTGTATGTAAAATCACCTGTCATTTTTAAACGCAATTGTTAACAATTTATTTACAAAATGTGCTTTACAATATTCCTTTTAATAATTATAATAAAATTAATAAAAAGATATTTTAAAGGAGGTTTATAGAAATGCAGATAGGAAGTAACAGTCATAAAACCCATCAGACCAGATCCAGAATGCCTGATAACTACAGTAATGAAGGGCCTGATGGACCAAATAGAGAAGTATCGGAAGACGGTATATGGAATTTTGGTAATAGAGACAGTGTAGATATATGTGGCAGTGGGAGTAGAGAGAGCAGCAGTTACTATGGTTGCGGCGACAGCGGCGGCGACAGCGGTGGTGGAGCTTTCCTGGGGTAGTGTTATTTTTTTGTAAGCCTTCTGTATGACATAAATTTTTAATTTATCTAATACTTGAAGGCTTATAATTTTTTTAATTATATGTTATTATTTATGTGAGAATTGTAACGCATAATGCGTGACGGGAGTAACCAGTTCTCATATTTCCTTGTGAACGAACCGGTCATGGTTGTAATATCAATCTATGAAGATTTACTCACGCTTCACAATCAGAGGTGATAGTCTTGAAAAACCAGCCTGAAGAGGATCCTGTTTATAAGTTTATTCATCTTGACGGACTTGCCAGGCGTCATGAAAAACTGCTAGTTAAAGGACAGAAACTGGAATTACCTGCTAAATCAGGAGAAAAAATAATTATTGATCAGTATGAACATAAAGACGGAGTGGTTCATATGGAAGTAATGGAAAAAAATAGAGGTAAAGTCTCCAGAACAAGTTTTAAGCTGGAAAGAAAATATGTAGGAGTAGATGCCAGATGCATGACCGGTTTCAAAGAGATGCTTACCATTAACCACACACTCCTTGATGATAAGAATAACAGATTTACATCCCATAATACAAGGCTGGATTTCACTAAAGGTAAGATTATTGAAGAAGATATTTCTGAGATAATAGATACTGAAAAATCCGAATATTTACGGGATTATTTTTCGGATCTGGAAAGAAAAGAAGAAAAGAAAAAAACTGACATTTCTTTTTTTTCAAAGCTTTTTAAAAAGGAAAAAATCGGGAAAGAAGAAGATAAATACAAAGAAAATTTTGAAAAAATACTTCAGATGGCAAACAGGTATAAATCCAGACTTGACAGAGGCCAGAATATTGAATTTAATCTTTCTCCTCAGACTACTGTAGTTATCAATAAATATAAACCTGATGCCCACTCTACAGAACTGAATATACTGGAAAAAAGTTCCGGTAAGATATCGAAAATAGATTATAAAATGGAAAAAAAGTTTACAGGTACTCCGTCCGGTTTTTCAGATTCATGTTACAGTAAAGCTCTTCTTACAGTCAATCATACTCTTTTAAATACGAGAGATAAATCTATTAAATTAAAAGAAGCTCAGATTGATTGTCTGGGAGGATATATTAAAGAGGTTGATACAAAAGAGATAAAAAAATCGGATAACAGGGAATTGTATGAAAAACATGCCGATTATGTGAGAGGTTATATGGCAGAAATTACTTCCTATGATAAAGAGCCACCTCTTTTGAAAAAGCTTTTAAGCCTTAAAGATAAAAGCAGGGTTGATGAGCATGTGAAGAATTTTGAGGAAATACATGCTATGTTAAACAGAGAAAAAACTGAAGAAAAATCCATTGAAGGCACGGTAATTAATTTATCACCTGATAAAAAATTAATCATAGATGCAGAATATCCCGGCATGCTTCCAAAGAGTTTTCATATTATTGAAAGACATAAAAAAGGTTTCAAAAAGACTGAATATGAACTGGAAAGACGTTTTACCGGCGGTGACATACTGGGTGATGCAAGTTTTATGCAATTATTATCTGTTAACACAACACTTCTGGATACAAAGGATAAAATACTGTCTTTTGTTGATACGAAGATCGATCTTGAACAGAAGCTTCTTGTTGAGTCCCGTAAAGAAATTATAAAGAAATCTGATGATACTTATGACCATTATGCAGAAGATCTTTTAGGAGAAAGTAAATTATTTGAAAAAGAAGAGCCTGTAAAAAAACAGTCCTTTCTGTCTTTTTTAGATAGGTTTAAAAAAGGAAGATTATAGTTAGCTATCAGTCAGCAATCAGCAGTCGGAAAAATAGGAATTACCTGATAGCTGATAGTTGACTGCTAATAGCTATAAAATAATTATATCACCCTTTTAAGTTTAGAAGGAGAATTTTCTGGAATAGAGAAATATTTATTTTAAGTGGCGGAATTTTAATTTTATGGAGGTAAGG
This sequence comes from uncultured Synergistia bacterium, assembly GCA_964431735.1. Classification (GTDB taxonomy): domain Bacteria; phylum Vulcanimicrobiota; class SpSt-956; order SpSt-956; family JAKJGF01; genus CALARM01. The sequence goes on from CAYSLJ010000221.1 coordinate 2,311, forward strand.
AAATGGACCAAGAAATTCTAAGCAGGAAAATTAAGATAGAACATAAGCTTTTCTTTTTTGATCTCAAGGCAAATCCCAATGGAAAGTATTTAAAGATAACGGAATCCGGAAAAAAGAGATCTTTCATAATAATTCCTGAAAGCGGCTGGAAGGATTTTCGGGATATATTGAATGAGATTATCGAGATGCCTGCAGAAGAAGGAGATATTAGAGAAGATATTGAGGAAGAAGTAGAAATATAAATAACTTACATATATACACAATACAAAATTTCGCCCTGAATATTCAGGGCGAAATTTTTGTCTTTTTGTCTATAAATCAGGTGCTACGTTACGGGTTCTGGATTTTCACTATTCACTAATATGTTATCAGAGAGAATACATCATAACCGTGCAGTGTTTCTCTGCCTTTAAGCTCTAAAAGTTCTATAATAAATGCACATCCCAGAACATTGCCGCCCAGTTGTTTTATTAATCTGGCAGTTGCCAGGGCAGAGCCTCCTGTGGCAATTAAATCGTCAAAAACCAGTACATTGCTTCCTTCTCTGATTGCATCTTTATGGACTTCCAGAATATTGGCTCCATACTCAAGTGTATATTCTATTGAATTAACTTCATAGGGAAGTTTTCCGGGCTTTCTGACAGGAACAAAACCTGCTCCTGTGATATAAGCCAGAGCACCTCCCATAATATATCCTCTTGCTTCAACTGCTGCAATATAATCTATATTATGTCCTTTGTAATGATCTATAAATTGATCAACAGCATATTTAAAGGCATTACCATTATTGAGGAGAGTTGTAATATCTTTAAATAGTATACCGGGTTTGGGGAAATCCGGTATGTCTCTTATAAATTTTTTTAAGTCCATAAAAACACCTCTTTCGTTAATTTTTTGGATACTGATGGAGAGATTTGTTGACGTTCTCTCCGTTATTGTGTGATATATCTTTCTAAAAATTGATTTATTTTTAGAAAATAGCCTGATAATTTGTCAAAATGTTCTCTATGTTTTAAACATTCTACATAACACGGGGAACTCAGTAAATCAAGTTTTTCTTTATGTTCTATCATAGTAAGAGAATAACCTGTTCTGCTGTAGGAAACCCTGTAAAGTCCTATCTCTTCAAAGATAGCAAGGCAGGTTTTAACCAGTTCAGGCATAATCTCCCGGGACAGACTGTCCGAATAAGATAGATTTATTGAACCACTTTTATATCTGGAATTAAGTAACTTATAACACTTGATAAGGAGGTTTCTGTCAGGTATACGTGATTGTATCACAGATATATTATGGCTAATATTTTCTTCCGAAAATGCCAGGTATAAATGTTTGCACAGGGATATTTCCATACAGAATTCATTCCATGTAAAAGGACAGTTTAATAAAATCAAATTATCAGTAGACAGGATTTCATAGAGAAACATACTGGAACATAACAGGTATTTACTTTCTCCTGATTTAAAACGATCCAATATTTTCTTTTGATCCTTAACTTTATGTCCTGATAGAAGTATATCTACCTTATGGCCCGGACATTCCATTACTGTTCTTGTCTGAAGAACCTTCTCGTCATTTGCGCAGACTACAAGGGTTTTTCCTGAAAGCTCATAAACCCATTTACCTGGAAAGTCATTATATTTGATAATATCAGGTTTTTCTTTTTTCCCTGTACTTATTGTTATAAAATCCTGTGATCTCAATTTTGAACTCAATGTGCAGAATAAGAAGCCTCTGTTTTTTGTCAGATCATCTAACTGGATCAGTACATTACCTGAATAATCAAGGAGATTGTCATCTATTACTACCATGTCTGTTACAGGGGAGAAGAAAATATCTTTATAAAGCCACATATAATCAAAGGTAGTTATTATGAGACACGGGAAATCAAGTTTCAAATTTTCCAGCAGATTTTCTCTTTCTACGGCATTTACAGAACCATTTAATAAAAAGACCCTTATTCCTTTTGCAGAAAAATAGGTTTTTAAGAAGTTATAATGTCTTGTAGATTCGAATTTTAAGGGATGAACAATAAGAAGTCTGTTGTTTTTTTGATAAAGAGTCACCAGAATTAGATGATGAATCACATTTATAAGAGATTTGAAATTGTGAAAATTACCTATAATCTTCTTTTTCTCCAGGAAATTATCAACAATTGATTTTTCCGTAGCAGATAGAGTTGCTTCTCTGTTTTTCAGGAAAATATTTCTTCTTTCACTTGATGATATGGATATATATGATTGTAATGAAGGACGAAGATCCTTTACGGTAAGCCTCAGAATTGGTTCATCACGCCAGTAATTAATATCTATGGAATAAACAATATCTATAAGGGAGCCTGGTTTTATAAGATGACTGTAAGCTTTACCCATCATAAAACCTACTGCTTCATGTGTTACGTCTCCCTGTCTCAGTATGAGCTTAAAATGTTCTTCATCTTTTCCCATAAATTTTGTATCAAGTACCTGTACTCCCAGTGAACAGAATATGGGGACTGAATTTTCACTGCCAAAAGGCTCCATGGCTTTGAATTGTTCGGCAAGGGATAGATCTATTTCCGGGAAACAGGCTTCTCCTTCAATGGAGATCGTAGGAGAGAGCATATCTTCCATAACATTGGCTCTGACATATTCTTCCATCTTTTCTATAAAATCTTCTATCCTGGAAACACTGAGAGAAAAACCTCCTGCCAGGGCATGGCCACCGAATTTTATCAGGATATCCTGACAGTAGCTCAGGGATTCGAATATGGAAAAACCTTCTATACCTCTGGCAGAACCTTTTGCTTCCACTCCGTTACTCATAATAAGATATACAGGTCTGTAATATTTTTCTACCAGTTTTGATGCAACAATACCAAGAACCCCTACATGCCAGGACTGTGAAGATAATATAATAGGACTTTTTTCTGATTTGCCCTTTTTCTTTTCAAGTAGTTCCAGGGCTTCATCCATTATTTTATCCTGAATGGTTTTTCTTTCTTTATTTCTTTCTTCTGCTATAGCTGCTACCTCTCTGGCTTCATTCATATCGACAACAGACAGAAGTTTCACTGCAAGATCGGCATTATCAAGGCGACCAAGAGCATTGATTCTGGGAGCTATTTTAAACAGAACACCATTTGTATCCAGTTTATCTAAAGAGGAGATATCCATAAGGGCTTTTAAACCTGTACCGGGTAACCTGTTAATTAACTTCAATCCGAGATATGATATAATTCTGTTTTCTTTTACCATAGGAACTATATCTGCAATAGTACCGAGGGCTGCCAGCCCCAGATAATCTTCCCATTTATGGGAAGGAAAATGTGAGGATATAAGAGCCTGAATGAATTTTAAAACTACTCCTACTCCTGCAAGATACGGGAAAGGATATCTGGAATATTTCATTTTGGGATTAATAAGAGCACAGGCAGAAGGTATATTGTCTTCTTCTGATTCATGATGGTCTGTAATTATTACATCGATACCAAGGGAACGGGCAATTTCTACTTCTTTTACATTTGTAGTTCCGCAGTCAACTGTTATAATAAGTTTTATACCGTTTCTGGCAAATAGTTCAAGAGCTTTTAAGTTCAGCCCGTAACCTTCTTGAAGTCTGTGGGGAAGATAATAATCTACATAAGCTCCGAGTTTTTTCAGAGTCATATATAACATAGTGGTACCTGTCGTACCATCTACGTCATAATCTCCGTAAACCATTATTTTTTCTTTATTGTTTAACGCTTCTATAACCCGTGTTATACCTTTTTCTATATCAGGCAATAGCCATGGATCTTCCAGATCTGACATGGCAGGGGAAAAAAATCTCCCTGCCAGTTCAGGAGAAGATATAGCTCTGTTATTCAATACGAGTGATATAAGTCTTGGATAACCGGCTTCTCTCAGAAGAGAAAAATCCTGGCTTTTTCCAGGAGTTGAAAAAAGCCATTTTTTTTTGATCATAAATTTAACTATCCTGTATAAACTTTATTGCCCGTTATTCTGTTCCAGAGGAGTGGTAATAGCTGATACAGGTATATGTTCTTTATCATGTTTTTTACTTTTTACCTTCTTTTTACCTTCAGCAAGTTTTGCCAGTCTCTGTTCTCTTTTTACAGTCTCTTTATCACTTCTCCAGCTTTCACAAATGACCACTACAGGGCATGCTATGAATATGGAAGAATAAGCTCCTAGACTGACGCCTATAAGAAGAGCTATGGCAAAGTTTTTTAATGTAGCTCCGCCGAATGCAAGGAGAGCAATAAGGCATATTAAACATGTTAAAAGAGTATATATGGATCTTGTCATAGTCTGAAGTATACTCTTATTTATTAATTTTTCAAAGGTCATTGTTTTCAGTAAGAGCCTGTTCTCACGTAATCTGTCAAAGATAACTATTGTATCCATTACGGAATATCCTACTACCGTAAGGAGAGCTGCCAGGAAGGGGCTATCTGCCTCAAGTCCGAGAATGGAATAAAGACCTATCATAACGATAATATCATGGACAAGAGCCATATCCACAGCCAGTCCGTAAAGAAAGTTATTACTGAATCTGATTGTTATATAAATTAACTGCAGACCCAGCACTATAAGTAATGCAATTGCAGCATTGGTACTGACCTGCGTGCCAATTGTAGGGCCTACTCCCGATGTTCCGAGTCTTTCAAAATGTCCAAGACTGGTTTCGAGTTTTTTATACATTTCTTGTATCTGTCCTTCTTCCAGATATTTCGATCTTATTATCATAACTCTGCTGTCAGTCTGTGATTGCTGTATAAGGGCATTTGACATATGTATATCGCCGTCTTCACCTTTAAAGGTTATACTTTTAAGAGCTTCCCTTACCTGATCTGAAGTGACAGGGTTGGAAAATCTTATTTCACATATTGTACCACCCTTGAAATCCAGCCCTAAATTCATCCCATGAAATATAAGTGACCCTATACTCAATATTACTAACATAGCAGAGAAAATAAGAAAATAATTTCTTTTTCCAATTATATCCCATTCTTTATCACGAAAGTTAAAAAAACTCATAAATCCTCCTTATTCACCGTAAAGCCATCTACTGGTTACTATCTTATTTTTACTTACCAGATCTACAAATACTCTTGTTACAAAAACAGCTGTAATAAGGCTGACGAATGTTCCCAGAGCAAGGGTAAGACCGAAACCTTTTACAGAGCTGGAGCCATAATAATACATAACAACTGCTCCTATAAAGGTTGTTACATGGCTGTCAAGCACTGCCGACCATGCACGATGAAAAGCTGTGCTTATTGCCTGAGGAACTTCTTTTTTCTCCCATAGTTCTTCTCTCAATCGTTCAAATATGAGCACATTGGCATCTACTGCCATACCAATTGAAAGAATAAAACCTGCTATACCCGGTAAAGTAAGAACGAAGCCATATTCTGTAAAACAGGCCATAAGAATGAGGGCATAGAATATAAGAGCCATATCAGCAAGAAATCCCGGAACTCTATAGACGAAAACCATAAATATACATATAACTGCCAGTCCTATTATACCGGCATGGAGACTTTTTTCAAGAGATTCTTTTCCCAGTGTGGGGCCTACAAGCTGATTTTCTACTATTTTAAGTGGCACAGGGAGAGCACCTGCTCTGAGATATCTCGCGAGACTGAGAGCTTCTTCTTCGCTTTTCTTCAGATCACCTCCGCCTCCCATGGTAATCTGTCCTGAACCTGTAGAAATAACATTCTGTACCACAGGAGCACTTATAAGTTCTCCGTCAAAAAATATGGCAATTGGTTTTTTGATATTTCTTTCTGTTATTTCTGCAAACTGTTTTGAACCTTCAGGAGTTAATTCAAATCCTACATGAGGACCGTTTACAAGTGACATCTGGGCATTTTTTATTTTATCGCCTGTCATTACGGTTTTCCATCCGCTCGGATCTGTGGAAGACTGTTCTTTAAATTCAAGGAAGGCTGACTTCTGAATTATTTCAATAGCTGCCTGTGGATCCTGTACTTCAGGTAAATCTACTATAATAGAATTGTCCCCCTGAGGCTGTATTATCGGTTCAAAAGTACCCAGTTCATTGATACGTTTGTCAAGAACCATAATAGTCTGTTCCATAATCTGAGGGGTTATTTCTTTTATACCTACTTCAGGGTTTGGAAGAAGCTGGAGCCTTAAATGTGTGCCTGATCTCAGATCAAGGCCCAGTTTGACTCTTGTTCCCTTTTCTACTGCTTTGAAAGACACAAGAGAACCTACTTTTTCCTTAAATGCTTTTTCTATTTCTGTTCTTGAACCGGCCTCGATTTTCCCTGCATTTATGGTTATTTTTAAGAGATTGGCCGGATCATGAGATATGAAACTGTTAGATAATTTATAATCTTCAAGAGTTTTTCTTAATTTCCGGTCTAAAGCCAGAGTTTTTTCTATTTCAACAGAAATAGTGTTTTCTGCACCATTACATGAAAAAGTCTGAACCCGTCCGAAGTAGTCTTTGAAACTATTTTCAATTGCCTTGCTGTCAATGTCAGCCAGAGTTCCTGTAACATCTTTCTGAGGCCTGACTACGAATTTACCAGATACATATTGAGGAGAAGTATTATCTATACTTCCCTTTTCCCTGTCTGCTTCCAGCCCGAAGGGTTTCAGGAGTGTATCTATATCATCATTTGTAATAAAATTAACCTCTTTAAACTCCACTTCCAGTGCAACAGTAGTGTTTTTTGCCGGCTGTAAAAAAACAAAATATACACATAACAGTGTTATCAAAAGTATTGTAACTGCCTGCAGCGGAGTATCCCATCGCAAAAAATCCATATTTTACCTCCTAAATAATTATAACGTTTTTCTGTACAATGTCCTCTATTATATTATCTAAAAGGTTATTTTGTCAATATTATATTGAAGCAAGTTTTGGGTAGTCGTAGATTGCGTTTTTTTACGACAGGTAAATTCACCTTTACTGAAAATTATAGTTAA
>CAYSLJ010000222.1:0-9217 GCA_964431735.1 uncultured Synergistia bacterium
ACGCGTTACGCGTCACGAGAATAAAATATGCATTATTTATACTCACCTCAGTAAAGACCCTGTGATTAAGAACCCTTTAATCATCGGGTCTTTAGTAATTATATAATATGTAATAGACATTACAGTATATATATATATATTATGATATTGTCAGGTGGGCGAAATATTCGGAAACCGAAATATTCGGAAAAATTCCTAAATAAAAGAGGCTTTATGGTTATGGATAAAAAAGAAAATTACCTGATTGATGAACTGACACAACTCTGTATCGATACAGGTGAGAAGTTTCTCTGTACTGTTCACAGACGTCCTACAAGTATGGACCATTTTTCCATATCACAGATAAAGGTTTTAATGATTCTTTCTCATAATAAGAGTGTTAAAATGAAGGATATAACGGAAGCACTCGGCATAGCCAATAGTTCTGCTACAGAGCTGATAGATAAATTAATAAAAGACGATTTGGCAGAAAGATATAGAAAAAATAGTGACAGAAGAGTTGTAATGGTAAAATTATCTGAGAAAGGAAGAGATTTTGTAAATGAGATGAAAGAACTTAAGAGAAAGTGCTGGAGAAGTATGATAGAAAAATCGGAAGAAGAAGACAGGGAAGATTTACTCAGAGTTGCAAAGAAATTCTATGATCTTATATGCAGAGCGGCAGAGGAGGGAGTGTTCCTCTGATGAATAAAAGGCGATTTTTTATGAAGAAATTTAGATTTTTTCTATTATTAATTTTAATATTATCTGTAAGAAACGTTTGTTTCTCACAGGAAAATAAAACAATTACCCTTGAAAATAGTGTTAAAATTACACTGCAGAACAGCCTGGACCTTCAGTATTCAGATCAGGAGATTCAGAAATCTGAAGTAAGGGTAAATCAGGCAAAAACCGGAGGCTATCCAAATGTAAATGCTTCCGCATATTATACAAGAATGGATCCTGTTCAGAGTTTTGAAGTCGGCGGAAAAACTACAGAACTGGGAAGCAATAATCAGGGACAGGCAAAATTGACTTTTAACTATTCCCTTTATGACGGCAGTAGAGTTACCAATCAGGTGGATCAGGCAACTATGGTAAGTGAAGCCACCAGGTGTGACAGGGAAGTAACCAGACAGAATGTAATATATAAAGCTATCGACAGTTATTACGGTGTTCTCAGGGCATATAAACTGCTTGATGTGGCCAATGACAGTCTTTCCACTACAAAAGAACAGTACGGTATATCCGAGGCTTATTATGAAGAAGGTCTTGTGGCAAAATCGGATGTACTCAGTGCAAAGGCACAGCTGGCCAATGTGGAACTCGGAGTGATAAGTGCCGAGAGTAATGTAGCACTAAAGAAAGCTGCACTGAATGATACAATGACTATTCCTCTCAAGGAGGATTTCGAACTGATAGATGATCTTGTATATAAACCTTTTCCCGTAGATACAGACTACTGTACATATCTTGCCTGTAATAACCGGGGAGAAGCAAAGAAAATAATGTTTTTAATAAAAGCTGCGGAAGCACAGATAGAGGTTGCGAAAAGTGACAGAAAACCTGCTGTAACCTTTAATCTTGATTACATAGCTTTCAGTTCTACTTTTATGAATCCTTCAAACAGCACAAATGCTACATTCTCTGCCAGTGTACCTATTTTTGACCGTGGTCTTACAACCTGTAAGATTGATGAGGCAGAAATAACTCTGGCACAGGCGAAAACGAATCTGGAACAGCTTAAAAAAGCACTGGCTCTTCAGGTAACACAGGCTTATTTACTGTTACATGAGTCAGAAGAAAAGGTACATAAAGTCAAAGCCAATCTTGAATCTGCCCGGCAGAATTATGAAGTGGCAAGACTTCGTTATCAGGAGGGTATAGCTCCTTTCATAGAGGTTTCAAATGCCCAGCTTGTTCTTACAAATGCAGAGGTAGATAATGTACAGGCTCTTTATGATTATTATCTTTCCAAGGCAAATATGATAAAGACTACAGGACTTCTTCCTGAAGACGGTAAACTTGATGATATAAAACTCATAAAAACAGGAGAGGAGGGCTCGTCAGGAGAGGAGCTTAAAAACACAAAATGATAAACTATTTAAGGAAAACATATAATTTAACAATTACAGGTCTGATGCTTATAATAATGATCTTTTCCGTTTCATGTAAGACTAAAACAGAGCAGATAGCATCAAGGGAAGAAATGCAGAAAAAAGAGGGTATTCCCGTGGAAATTGTAACGGTAAAAAAGGGAGATGTCCGTGTTACCGTAGAAGCAAGCGGAGAGCTTAAAGCTGATGATGCCCTTACTGTAAATACGAATAACACCGGCATAATACAGGAACTTATGGTAAAAGAAGGCGATTATGTAAAGAGCGGCCAGGTAGTGGCAGTTATAGAACCAAATGATATAGAGGATCAGATTACTCAGGCACAGGCAGCTCTTAATACCGCTCATTTAAGACTTGCCCAGGCCCAGACTAAAGTAATATTACAGAATACCCAGGTGGAAGGTTCCATAAAACAGGCACAGGCAGGTGTAAAAGCTGCAGAAGCTCAATATGAGCAGACCAGGTCTTCTCTTGTGGCAACAAAAGAAAGACTCTCTATTATAGAAGAAGGTGCGAGAAAGCAGGAAATAGCACAGGCTGAAGAAACAGTGGCACAGGCAGAGGCAAATTTTAGAGAAGCGAAAGTAGACCTGGGCAGAATGCAGAGGTTATGTGCAAAAGGTGCCATATCACAGCAGCAGCTGGATGTGGCCCAGGTTCAATATGATGTGGCAGAAGCACAGTATAAAAGTGCCATTCACAGACTTGATCTGGTAAAAGAAGGATCCCGTTCCCAGGAAAAAGCAGCAGCAAGACAGGATGTAGAGATGGCAGAGGACAGAGTTACGGCGGCAAAAGCAGCCCTTGATCAGGCAAAAGAAGCACTTGTCATTGCACGGAATAACAGAATGCAGGTTACAGTGGCACAGCAGGAAGTGGATGTGGCAGAAGCGGGAGTCGCACAGGCACAGGCACATATAGATACACTGTCCAGAAAACTTCAGAAATCGTATGTTAAATCTCCCATATCAGGTTATGTTACGAAAAAATATGTAAATCTGGGTGAAAACACAAGCGGTCCCGGTGCCACCAAGATTATAGATGTTTTTGATCAGGGCACTCTTTATTTTGAAGCACTTGTTTCAGAAACTGAGATAGCAAAGATAAACAGAGGACTCTCTGTGGATATAACCATAGACGGTATGCCTGAGAAACATTTCTCAGGTACTGTAAATGATATAATTCCCCAGGCGGGAGCGGCAAGACAGTTCTCGGTAAAGATAAGCGTAAAAGGCGGGGGCAGTGAATTGAAACCCGGTATGTTTGCCAGAGGCCAGGTATTACTGGCCGAACATAAGGATGTTCCGGTTATTGCAAAAGATGCAGTCAGGGATAAAGAAGGCAAAAAATATGTTTACACCGTGGAAGAACTTTATGCAGTGGAAAAAGAAGTCGTCACAGGACCCTCTATGAATGGTTCCATTGAAATAGTAAAAGGACTCTCCACGGGAGAAAAAGTAGTTTATTCAGGTTTTGTCAAAAACGGTGATCTGGTAAAAATTATACATGAGGAGTAATTTTATATGTGGTTAACAGATGTAGCTATTAAGCGTCCTGTATTTACAACAATGTTTTTTATGGCCCTTATAGTGCTTGGCTATCGTTCCCTTACTCTTATGCCTGTAGATCTATATCCCAAGGTAGATATACCTATTATTACGGTAACTACCACCTATGCGGGAGCAGGGCCTGAAGAGATGGAAACACTTGTAACAAAGCCTATTGAAGATCAGGTAGGTACTATAAATAAAATCGATGAAGTAACATCTGTGTCCCGTGACAGTATATCAGCCGTTATTATAAAATTCCTTCTTGAAGCAGACCTGGATGTGGCGGCAGCAGATGTGAGAGATAAGATAGATCTTGCAAGACCGGATCTGCCGGAAGATGCAGACGACCCTATCATATCCAAACTTGATTTCGGCGCTATGCCTGTTATCACTATGGGTATTACGAGTGACTCTATGGATATAAGAAGTGTAAAAACCCTTGTGGAACAGAATATTGAAGATAGATTTTCCAAATTGAGCGGTGTCGGCAGTGTGGATGTATCAGGCGGTGATACGAGAGAAATTCAGATCTATGCAGATCAGGACAGACTTAAAGCCTATGGCATAACAATAGAAGAATTACGTCAGATTATAAATATGGCAAACCTGAATATCCCGGGCGGTGACTTGAAACATGGAAACAAGGAAAATTCCATAAAAATCCTGGGAGAATTTGAAAGTGTTGATGAAATAAAAAATTTAAGGATAACAAAAAAGAAGAATAATGTAAATTACAGTATAAAATTAAGTGATATTGCAGATATAACAGATGCTTCAGCAGAAAGAGATGCCATTACCAGACTTGACATGGTTGACAGTGTCGGAGTAACAGTAAAAAAACAGGCAGATGCAAATACCCTGAAGGTTGTGGAACTGGTAAAGAAAGAGCTTGAATCAGTCCAGAAAGATTATCCACAGTTAAAGATAAAGATCAGCGATGATCAGTCAAAATTTATAAAACAATCTCTGGAGTCTCTCAGGGAAGAACTGGTTGTGGGAGGACTTCTTGCAATATTAATAGTTTTTCTGTTTCTCCATGATTTGAGAAGTACTATTATCATAGCCTGTGCTCTTCCGACATCAATGATGTCTATCTTTATCATACTGAATGCAGCAGGGCAGACATTAAATATGATGAGTCTTATGGGTCTTGCTCTCAGCACAGGTATATTAATAGATGACTCTATAGTAGTTCTTGAAAATATTCACAGACATCTTAAAATGGGAAAAGCACCGGCCCAGGCAGCCCTTGACGGGCGTTCTGAAATAGGACTTGCCGCTATAGCCATAACACTCGTTGATGTAGTTGTATATCTGCCTATAGCCTTTATGAGAGGTATAGTAGGAAGATTTTTCTTCTCTTTCGGTCTTACCGTAGCTTCTGCAACACTCTTTTCTCTTCTCGTGTCATTTACTCTTACTCCTATGCTCGCTTCCATGTGGTTCAGGCAGGAGAAGAAAAGAAAAATACAGGATTTATGGTTTGAACTTAAAGAAGAAATGCTTGGCAGGTTAAAGGATATATTGTCTCCTGACAGATTAGATTCCATAGCTTCACTGGTAAATGTAAAATTTCTGGATGAATCACTTCTTAAGGAGCGGTTAAAAGAACTGAATTTTAACGATAAGGAAATTTTATTGCTCACCGATTATCTGAAACAGGTTAAAGAAGTTGAGTGTGAAGAGGAAGAACAGAATGGTTTATTTTCCTCGTGGTGGAATAATTTTGTCTCTTATTTTGATGCCTTTTATGACGGACTTGATAATATATACAGAGGCGTTCTTTCCAGAGCACTGAAGGTCAGATGGCTTGTTGTTCTTGTTGGAATGGGCTCTCTTGTTGTGGCTATGAATTTTATAGCTCCTTATCTCGGTTTTGAATTTATGTCTTCTACGGATAAGGGTATAGTAACGGTTAAAATGGAATTGCCCTCGGATTCCAATGTAGATGAAACAGATAGATTTATAAGGGAAGTAGAAAACAGAATAAATAATAAAAAAGATTTTCCTGAGGTAATTTCCATCTTTACGACAGTCGGAGCGGAGACAGGAACTATTATCGGAGGAGAACAGGGGCCTCAATACGCTACTGTTACTATTGATTTCGGGGAAAAACATACGAGAAAAAGAGACACGAAAGAAATAGGGAAGATGCTGGGAGAGAAACTGATGGATATTCCGTACAGAATTATCATAAGTTATCCCAGTTCCGTAGGAGGTGCAGGTACAGAAGCACCTGTTCAGGTGGAAATTACAGGAAGCAAGTTTCAGATGGATAATATTATTGAACTGTCGGAAAAGGTGAGACAAATTGTAGAAACTACAGAGGGTACTCAGTCTGTCGATACAAGCTGGAAAGAGGGAAAACCTGAAACAAGGGTTGTTATGGACAGAATGAAAATGTCTTCCCATGGTATATCCGTAGGAACTATTGGATCCATATTGAGAACGAGTATAGAAGGAAATACTGATATTAAATACAGAGAATTCGGAGAAGAATATGATATAAGAGTAAGGCTTAAAGAAAAGGATAGAAAAGAGCCTTATCAGGTTGCAAATATTTATCTCGGTCAGGTAGAGGAAAAACCAATTTCTATAAAGGATATAGGAATACTCAAGACATTACCTGCTCCGAATAAGATAGAACATTCAAATAAACAGAGGAAGATTGTCATAAGTGCAGAACTTGCAAAAGGCTATCCTCTGGGTAACGTTAAAAGAGCTATTGAAGAAAGACTTGCGAAAGAAATTACTGTCCCTTCAGGCATAACGGTAAAGTTCGGCGGTGAAGGAGAGCGTATGGTAGAATCCTTTCAATATATGGTAGAAGCTCTGATCCTTGCCATAGTCCTTGTATATATGGTTATGGCAGCTCTCTTTGAAAGTTATCTGAACCCATTTATCATTATGTTTGCCCTTCCTCAGGCCATGGTCGGAGGTTTGCTGGCACTGTTTCTTACAGGTAAAACACTTAATATTATGTCCATGATCGGTATTATTATGCTTGTAGGACTTGTAGGTAAAAATGCCATACTTCTTATTGATTACACCAATACCCTGAGGGGAAGAGGTATGAAAAGGGATGATGCCATAAAGGAAGCAGGCCCTACAAGATTAAGACCTATACTTATGACTACCATAGCCATGATATTCGGTATGCTTCCAATAGCTCTGGGGCTTGGTTCCGGTTCCGAAATGCGCGGTCCCATGTCTATTGCGGTAATAGGTGGTCTCCTTCTGTCCACCCTGCTTACATTACTTGTCATACCTGTTCTTTATGCTCAATTTGATGATCTTGTGAATTTCCTGGGGAGAGTAAAGAAAGCTATTTCAAGAGCATGATAAAAATTTCTCTGAGAATATATTAAAAATGACACAACCCTCAGTTGTGTAACTCCGGGGCAGGAAGATTTCCTGTCCTTTTTGCTTTCGTGACGCGTAACGGGAGTAAAAGGTTTATTACATGCTTTTGCTCAGGCCGGTAATTTTTATTCATGAAGGATTGTATGACCCTTTCATCGTATATATCATTTATAATAATATTAGGGGTTGTAAAAAAATAACCTTATCATATTTACAATCGTGACGCGTAACGCGTGACGCGAGGATAAAAACCATAATTTGCCAGAGTTATTTTCTTACAGTCCCTTATAGTATATTTCATAACTTATTAGAATTTAAATTGTCGTGACGGGTAACACGTAAAGGGTGACAGGTTTAATCCCTCCGCATTACGCATTACGCATTACGCATTACGAGTTCATTAGTTATGGATAGTTATGAAACTAACTATAAAGAACATTTTGTTTTGAGCGGCTTTATAACGTAATCCTCGCGTCACGCGTCACGCGTCACGCGTCACGATTTATGTTGAGCGGCTTTATAACGTAATCCTCGCGTCACGCGTCACGCGTCACGTGTCACGATCTCAGAAAGGCAGGCTATATTATCATGGAACCTCTTTCAAAAGGAACATTATTACAGAACAGATATACTATAAAACGTTATATAGGTAAAGGTGCTATGGGAACTGTTTATCTTGTATCAGATGCCCGTCTCCCTGATGACAGGGTCATTAAAGAAATGAATCCCACATTTCTTGAAGCTTCCGAGAGAGAGCAATTTATGGAACTCTTCAAGCAGGAAGCCCATATGTTGAGCCGTCTCCACCATGAAAATCTACCGAAAGTAATAGATTACTTCTGTGAAGGAGAAAGATATTATCTTGTTATGGATTATGTAGATGGAAGAAACCTGAAGGAATATAGAGAGAGTAATACTGTTATTGATAAAGAGCAAATAACAAAAATAATTTCTCAGATCTGTAATGTTCTTGATTATTTACACAGTCAAAAACCTCCAATAATATTTCGTGATTTAAAACCCTCTAATATAATGATAACAGATAATTCTGCTATAAAACTGATAGATTTCGGCATAGCCCGTATATTTAAAGAAAGTCAGAAGAGCGATACTGTAATAGTAGGTACACCTGGCTTTGCTCCTCCCGAACAGTACGGCAAAAGGCAGACTGATGAAAGGTCTGATATATACAGTCTTGGAGCAACCTTATATTATCTCCTTACAGGAGAAATTCCTGATCTTCCTGACCAAAAAGGAAGAAATGAAGTGGCCCATCATGTAAATGTGCCATCCCATTTAAAACCTGTTATTTTAAAATGCCTGAACGCCGAACCTTCTGAAAGATATGGAAATATTTCGGAGTTTAAAAAAGCTTTTTTCGGTGACTCGGAAACTCCACTTCAGTTACCTGAGAAAAAGAAAGAAACACAGCAAGAAATAGTAATTAAAGATGAAGCTGTAAATACATTTCTTGCAAGCACCCTTACCTGTGGGTTTATGCTAATACCTTCAGGTATAATTGCCTTAATCGGATATTTCTGCAGATTAATACTCATACCACATCTTCGCACCGATATAACCCTTATGTTATTTTCTTTAGCCGGTGCAGGAGCTCTTACATTACTGTGGTCAATTTTTATAAATAAACTTCGTAAGATTCCCGGTTTTAACTGGGAAGCTCTTATATTTGTTTCTTTACCTTTTATACTCTTGAATGGCAGAAACATATTTGTTCTGCTTATACCGGGATGGTCAAATACAGGAACAGCAATTGCTCTTATGGCTGCCCTTCTTCCTCTTATGTATGTGGTGTCTTTTATACTCATATCATTTTTCCGCCGTAAGCCCAAACCCGGTCAGGGGCTTATGGCTTTATCGGTAAAAAGCAAAGAATCATTTATAGGTAAATTGGCAACTGTAACGGTACCTCTTAAACCGATGGGAAAAATAGTCGTAGACGGTGAAGAAGAAACTTACACTGCTTCTTCTCAGAGCGGACAGTTTTTAACGGAAGGCACAAGGGTCAGATTACTGTCTCTGAAGATGGGAGATTTTGTGGTGGAAGAAATTAAATGACATCATGCTGCCGGGAGATTTTGTGGCAGAAGAGGTTAAATAACAGATTGCTCGTATTATTTAACCTCTTTTTTATATCTTAGTACCGCAACAGGTAAATTGGTACCCAAAAAAAATATGGCACTCACTCCT
>CAYSLJ010000223.1:0-9172 GCA_964431735.1 uncultured Synergistia bacterium
TTAACTATAATTTTCAGTAAAGGTGAATTTACCTGTCGTAAAAAAACGCAATCCACATAAAAAACAGCACATTACTGCAATGAAGATTTCACAGAAGCCAGAAACATTCTAAAGGACAAGCATAGCTTTATATATGTTCAGAAGTCCTGCACCAAAGACAGGATCTTCTCCGGGTGGGCCGAGATCATGGGCCGTTTTTTTCAGAATCTCTTTTAACTTACCAGGAGAAAGACCATGGTTTTTACTTAATAACAGAGCTATTGCTCCTGCTACCTGCGGGGCAGAAGAAGAGGTGCCGGAAAATACGGAATGAATGGAATGACAATAAATTCCTCCAAGAGCTACCAGATCGGGTTTCATACGATTATCTGTTGTTCTTCCCTGGCTGCTCCATGGTTCCAGTTTACAGGGATAGGTACTCTGAACAGATCCTACTGTAATGGTATCAGATGCCGGAGGGAGGCCTGGGTCAAGACTTGTTTCCGGGTTAAAATACTCCATATTACTTGCTGTCATACTATAGATATAAATCATAAAAGGAAGACCGTCACCGGCTCTTATCTTTTTTATAGCTATATGATAAGCTCCGCTGTAAGAAGCTGTAATATCCACTATTTCATAGGGAGGTGCTTTAAGAGCCTTCTGTCTGATTGTTGATACAGCCAGAGGCTGAAGGCTATCATTAAAAATACCCAGATCCAGATCCAATGAAGGATTCTTCCAGTTATCTTTCCATGACATAACAACCCTTATTCTGTCACCTCTCTTAAGGTCTACTTCCAGTGTATCATCTCTGGAAGTAAAATTATTCAACAAATTACCATTTGTATCATTAAAAGTTCCCATATAATGGGTCTGTGCATTATTACCTGCAGATGTAACTATTGTTATACCTTTATCCCTGGCAAGCCTGGCAAGACCTGCTCTTATACCGCTTCCATCATAATAATCATCGGGGAGAATGATATTTACCGCAGTAACTATTACATCAGGTTTTTTACTGCCTGTCATATTTATCAGTTCTTTTAAAGCTTTAATATATTCTACATCTGTTTGAAAATTAACCAGAATTATTTTAGCTTTCGGCGCTATACGGGCTACTATCTCGGTAACTGCATTGCCATGATCTATGTCTCCTGCCATTATATTTTTATCATTACTCCTGAATGATAACGTATAATAAACATTTTCACGAAAAACCGGATTGGATGGTTCAAAAGCAGTATCAACTATAGCAACCTTTACACCCTGCCCCATATAACCTTTTTTATGGGCTTCATTTAGCTGAAGTGAAGAAAATTCTTGTTCCCCGGCAGAAGCAAATTGCTTGAATATTTTTGCATGTTCTTCTATATTGGAAAAGGGAGATCGTAAAAATTTGATAAAATTCAAATGTCTCACCATCTCGACTTTATCTAAAGGAATAAGCAACTGTATCATGTTAAATACATAGACTTCAATTTCGCAACCAAGCTCTCTGAGCAGAACAAGCTCTTCATCTTTCACATCAAATTTCAATTCAGCTATGTATCTTTCCATATTTACTGTTGCACCATATCCTCCTGTAAGAGCGTCAGCAGAGAGACCGTATCTATAAGTTTCAAGGGGAGATGGCGATATATAAGAAGGTGCTGAAGGTACCATACTTTTAAGAGCCTCTGTTGAAGGTTCTACAGACTTATCGATTTTAGAGGAAAAACTTCCTTCATTTTCTTGGTTAACCTCATCTGAAGATATATTCGTTCCCGGCCACATTATGTCAGTTACATCTCTTGCATATATGGTACCCGAGCATAGAATAATGATACATAAGATGAAAGATATTATCTTTTTTACCATAGCTCAAAACCCCTTAAAGGAAAAATTTATTTGTCAAAAGTTTTCGTTCTCTCTAAATTTTTTTTTGCTTCCTCATAAGATCCAACTTTCGGGCTTATAGATATATAACGTTTCCAGTGATTGATTGCCTCTTTATAATTTCCCTGCTGTTCGTAAATAATTCCGAGATACCAGTGAGATTCAGCCTGATCAGGATTAAATTTCACAGACTGAAGAAACTCTTCTTTAGCTTTATCAATCATGGAATGTTTAAAAAAATTCTCTCCATTTTTATAATGTTTAATTGCTGTAAATTCATCTGAAACATCTGTAAGAACATAATTAACAGAAGAATAATCTCCATGTCCTGTATGGTTCTGAGTAAAAAATACAGTTCCCTGACTGTTTATGCAGAATATAAAAATCATCACAGTTATTACAGAACCAAGGGCAAAACTGCTGAACCTTGATAACCAGTAAGATCTCCATAGAGGAGAAAATAAAGAATTTAATCTGTAAAAAAATCCTTTCTTTACAGGTTTACGTTCCATAAAAGACGGAGATAAAGCCGCAAGTTCTTTAACACGTTCCATTTCTTCATTTAAATCAATATAAGACTTAAAACAAAAAGAACAATCAAATAAATGCTTTTCAACACCTTTCCTTTCATTCAGTGTAAGAGAATTATCAATATATGCACATATTGTCTCAATATCAGGACAATCTTCTTTATGTGTTTCTGATAATTCCGTAAATACTGTGGAAAATATTTTTTCTGTATTCATACATATCACCCCTCAGGCAACTATGCCATCGATTACCCTGTGTCCATAACATATTAGGCGGATAAATCATCCTTTTCTTCAACGGTTAACATCAATTTTTCCAGTAATTCTTTTACATATTTCTTCATTTCCTGTGTCACATCTTCTTTTAATTCATAATAAGATTTAATGAATTTAGTTATATCTGTAAGTGCCTCATCTATTTCTTTATAAATCTGCTTTTCACCGGTCATATTTAAAACTCTGAGATATTTTAACGCAATGTCTCCTACAGAGAGCCTTTTCTGAAAACGAAGATATAGAAGTCTTTTCTGAAGAAGAGGAAGCTTTTTCAAACCTTCTCTGAGGCACTGTGCTATTTCTCTTTCTTCAGGACTTATATCTTCACAGGGAGGCGTAAAATCTACTAAGTCATCGTCACCTTCAATAATAATAGGTTGAGGTTCACTTTTAAGAGCAATCCATCCGTCTAAATGTTCCCACTCCTGTCCTTTTTTTCTTAAATTTTCTCTTATTACTTTTTCAATTTCTTTCACTTCTTCAGTAGAAATATTTAACTGACCTGCTATATCTTCCTTTTCTTTACCTCTGCACAGAAGTTTATAAACTTCCTGACTTATTTTTGAACCTTTCTTTATGGCAAGAGGAATCTGTAATCGTCCGTATTTTTCTCTGAAATAATCCAGTTTAATATATTTCATACTGGCTATAGTAAATGTAGAAAGACGACTTTCTCCGCGAAATTTTATGATTCTTTTACTTATAGCTTCAAGAGAAAAAAGATACATATCCATTACTTCATTACATGTATCTCCCTGAAAAGAAGAGGAAGACATATTCCAGGGACAACCCTGATAAAATTTACGACAATAGGGCTGGCACCATTGACGAATAGCACTGAATATCAGATTGGTATAATTTGAAACAAATCGTTTCCAGGCTTCATCATTACCTTCTTTAATTTTTCTGACGAGATTTAATTCTTCTTCTCTATTATTAATCATTCTACCTCTGATCTGACCATTACAATTTAATAATAAAAAGAGTGAAAAAATGAGTAGTGAATAGTGAATAGTGAATAATATCCCATTCTTTTCACTTTTCACTTTTCACTTTTCACTCTGATTAATTTATAAAATACACATAACTATAATGAAAATATTTCTTGAATTTAAAAAAAAATCCTCCTACTTTGTTGTGCCCCTTACATTCACAAGCAAAGTAAAGAAGAATTTTCAAAGCCCATCTCCAAAGAAGATGGTAGAATTTTTTACTATGAATTTACATAGAAAAACATAACGTTTCCTGCATAAACCATAAAAATCAATACGGAGTGATTTTCAAATCTTGCTCGAGCAAGTAATCTATCATACCTTTATTACCAGACGTCTTCTTCCATAAATACCAGATCAAGTTTATACTCATTAGCTCTTCTGAAAGAATAAAACAAAACTTTTATCATTTCTTCGAATTGACCGGCTATTTCCATTACATTACAGTCACACTTTTCATCATGCATATAATCTAACATACTTAAGGTCAATGCCGGAGGTGTGTCACCTTTTTTCTCAAGACTAAATATTTCATGTAAATCGGCAAGTGCTTCCAGAATTTTCATAAAATTATCTTCTATTTCTTCTCTGGTAAGCCAGCCAAAAAAACTGTTTTTATGATGTATTGAATCAATAGAAAAATTTCCCAGGGAACAGTGATTCGACAGGCTGAAGGAAATGAGTTTCAGAAGTTTATCTTTAACTCTTTTACCATTATTGCGGGTATTATGTTCGAATAAATAATAAAATGCCCTGTGAAGGGCATTTTTTGATAAAGAAAATTTTTTCTCCCCAAAAATCGAAATAAGTTTTTTAAGATGACTTTCTTTTACAACACCGGGTTGAAGAACTCTATCCTCTCCGGCCATAAATTGAGGATAAATATCTCTGCTAAAGGAATCTTTGTTTAGACTGTTCAATACTCTTTCTACTTTTTCTAAATCTACCAGTATTACCTGACTCACCGAAGAAATATCATTTTGTTGATCAAATATGTCTTTTACCTTTAATTGTTCTTTTATAGCTGCCATAGCCGGTTACCTCCTGGGTTATTGAATATGTTACAGCATTTCCCTGTAAACACAGACTTTTTAACCTTCTCTCACAGACATTTTACTAATGCAAGTATAGTATATATAAATTCGCCAATTTTTCACAAGAAAAAGGCTTTTCGACTTGCCTAGTTGAAACCAGCAGGAGAGCTAGGTTGTCGTTTTGCGGGGGCTAGCTCTTTTTTTACTAGACATCGACAAGCCTTTTATTTAAACTTTTAAATTTTCCTTAATTATAGAAAAAACCCTTATAGTAAGGGGTTTTCTCGCGGACTTTGTGAAGATGCTCTTGTTATTGTAAACATCTTAACATATATTCTTGCAAATGTAAAGAGGTTTGATAAAAATTTTTAAAAAAATTTTTATCATTGCAAATAGCAGGGAAAAATCTTTTAATATTGAAGAATTATCCGGTATAAAAATTTCTTGCTACAGTCAATAAAAAATATCTTTAAAATAAAACAGGGGGGTGAAAAAGGCCCGAAAGTCTCCCAATCAGGACTAAAAACAATCTTATCAGGGCAACAATTATGGATTTCAGAACATATCTGAGAGATTTAATAGCACGTCGCCAGATGACCCTATCTCAAATTGAAATGAGAAGTGGTATACCAAGTACTTATATGTCTCAGGTACTTGCCGGAAAAAGAGACATACCAAATGAAATAACCTTGATTAAACTTTCAAAAACTCTCGGTGTATCAGAAGCAGAAATGCTTGAAAGTGCCGGGAAGGCACAGATAAGCCCGGAAGAAGAGTTCAGAAGATATTTACGCGAACTTATCGATAAAAATCAGCTTACCCTTACACAGGTAGAAGTAAAATCTGGAATTTCTAATTCTTACCTGTCACAGATACTTTCAGGAAAAAGGGGAATTCCACCTGAAGAAACGCTGAGAAAACTTTCCAGATCTCTTGGAATAAATGAATTTGAAATGCTGGAAAAAGCAGGAAAATTACCATCTGATTTCAAGCAGCAGGTACAGCAATATCTTAAAATTACACAACCGATAAGCGAAAAAAATGAAGAGAAAAAACCGGTTATACATAATCTCGGAAATAAAATAAAAAGAGCCCGTCTTGAAAAAGGCTATACTATAAGTGATCTTTCCATGTCAATGTGCTATCCGGAAGAATTATTAAAAGATATAGAAGAAGGCAAGCAGCATCCGGGGAAAGGAACACTCCATGCCCTGTGTCATGCCCTGGGAAAAACACTGGAATATTTTCAGGAAGAAGAAGGTATATGTCCCGATTTAAATCAGGCTGATTATCTGGATAACCGTTTTAACAAACTTCAGGAACAGTTAGAAAAAATCTATAAAAGCGTCAATGTCAGTTCTGCATCGGAACTGGTGAGAAACCTGAAAAGATTACCTGTATATTCCCTTTCTTCAAAAGTGGAAAAGGATTTTTTCCATGACGGAAGAATAGAAGGTTATATTTATCTTCCTGGAGATTTTTTTATTGATACGGAAGCGGTAATTATAGTGGAACAAACAGGAATGGAACCTTTAATATCCTCAGGAGATAAACTTCTGTTGAAGAAAAAAGATACAATGGAAAAAGAAGGGCAATTATGCCTTTTTTATGATTCTAAAGAAAAGGCATATCTTGTTAAACACATATTTTCAGGTCTAGAAGGAAAATTGATGGCAGGGTTAAACAGGAAAGAGGCTATTTTTAATTTCTACGAAGAACGGCACAGAGAAATAATAATTCTCGGTATAATAAAATATTTAATAAGAGATCTTGAAGAAAGTAATCTGGAAACATAAAAATTATCCAAAATTATCAATCGGATTTCAGATAAAGCCTGCCAGACCTGAACACATGTAATAAATGTTTTCCTCCCGTTATGCGTTACGCGTCACGAGAGCATATATATTATTTATGCTTATTTCAGAATTATAATTTTTTATAAAACTGACTATAATCTACTTCTTCAAGAGAGGAGATAAAAATTGAAAAAATTCATAGTAATATTTTTATGTATATGTTTTTTAACAGGTTGTAATAATAATGGATCAAATCATGGCAAAATTCCGACACCAAGACTCTCTTCTTCCCCTTTGGAAAATAAACCGCAGGAACCGATCAAAATAGACAGTCACAAAAAAATCTTATTCTATTCCGACAGAACCGGTCATATGGAAATCTATGTCATGAATATAAATGGAAGTAACCAGCAGCAGCTTACATATTATAATACCTATACAAGAGGGCCCGCATGGTCCGGAGATGGTAAACATATAGCCTTTGAATCCACAAAAGATAATTCCGATAAGGATGTTCGTACCTTTGAACTTTATATCAGAGATATGGATAAAGGAGATGTTAAAAGGCTGACAGAAAACAATTATGACGATTGTTATCCCTGCTGGTCGCCGGATGATAAAGAAATTGTATTTATGTCTAAAAATGCTTCCGATGAAAATTATGGAATATTTGTAAAAAACCTGGAAACCGGTGCAGAACAACAGCTTCTTGCAGATAGTTATGACAACAGACATCCAGACTGGTCACCAGATGGCACAAAAATTGCATTTGAATCAAACCATAATGGTAATTATGATATATGTATTATGAATAAATCAGGAGGGGACATAGAGGATCTAACAAAAGATAATGTCAATGAAAGAACACCTGTCTGGTCACCTGATGGCACAAAAATTGCCTATTGTGTCTATGAAAAAGGAAACAAATCTTCTATTTATGTAATGAATTCTGATGGAAGCGGTTCGGTAAGATTAACGAACAGTTCTTCCAGTGATATCTTACCTTCATGGTCAAATGACGGTAAAAATATATTTTTTTCTTCCAATCGTAAAGAAAGTATGGATATATATATAATGGAAGCAAATGGTGGGGAAGCCAAACAGCTTACCAGCAAATTCGGCGTCGATATTGGAGCAAAATGTCAGCCATAAATGTCGTGATGCGTAACGCGTAATGCGTGACGGGTTTAATCCCTTTACATAACGTATTAACCACTACGACTATAATCTGTGAAAAAATATAGAGTGTGCTTAAAAATAACAGGTAATTTTATATACAATGGAAAAAGAAATTTATTACAGAATATTAAGAGTGGAAAGTGAAAAAATTGGGCTTTACTTACTTTTCACTGTTCACTATTCACTAGTTAATAGATTTACAAAATCAAGTGTAATTTCCGGTAAAAATAAAACTACCTGTCGTAAAAAAATACTATCAAAAATATATTAAGAGAGGTGAATGTCTGTGGTCTGGAAGAGATTCTTTACTATAATAATACTGTGCCTTATGACAACAGGAATATTTTCCCAGGAAATCAAACCTGGCCTGGAGATAAAAAAAGTAACTCCTTCTAAAGGCAAAGTAGGAGATAGTATTGTAATTACAGGTTCCGGATTCGGCGATGAACAGGGAAGTGTACTGATAGGAGATACGGAATCTACAATTATATCCTGGAATAGTAATCAGATAATTGCTGTTATATCCCTTGGTTCTTCAAGTGGTAAACTGAAGGTTATTACTCCCGACAGAAATGGCACCTGTCCTTTTACAGTAATACCAAGCTGGAATGTATTTCCTTCACCTACAGATACCTTTCTTAAAGCTGTTGCCTTTCGTTCTCCGAAGGACGGATGGATTATGGAAAAAACAGGGGAAGGAAGGTTTTTTCATTTCAACGGAACACTATGGGAAGGTGTTGATAAAGATATTAACAACAACTGGATAAGTGATATATGTTTTTTACCTTCCGGGGAAGGATGGGCTGTAGGTGGGTCAGGCACCATACTTCATTTTAACAAAAAGAAATGGGCAATATTTGCAGATGCCCTTACAGGGGATGATTTAAATGATGTATTTTTCCTCTCCCCTAAAGACGGATGGGCTGTAGGGAGTGCAGGAAGAATTGTCCATTATTATGACTGGACAGTCCATGATATATCATGGAAAAAAGACAATTCCTTACCGGTTTTCGATACATTAAATTCAGTCCATTTCATATCCCCTGACAGAGGATGGGCTATTGGACAGAATGGAACTATATTAGAATATCACAGAAAACAGTGGATAACTCTTACAAGTCCTACGTCTTCCATATTAAACTCTATGGATTTTGCCTCTGAAAATAACGGATGGGCATGTGGGGCAGGAGGTACAATCATTCATTTCAATGGCAGAGCCTGGGTGAGTTATATCAGTCCTGTAACGGAAAACTTAAATGCAATCTGTATGATTTCAGATGATAACGGGTGGATTGCAGGTGAAAAGGGAACACTTTTACACTACAACGGACATAGCTGGGAAATTGAAAAAGGCCCTACTATAATAAATCTTCACGATCTTTATTTTCTTGCACCTGATACAGGATGGGCTGTAGGAGAACAGGGAGTTATTCTCTATTATCACTAAGTATCTCTCCAAATAAGTTCGTAACCATTTTATCAGCTTCTGCCTGACAGGCTCTTACAAA
>CAYSLJ010000224.1:0-8971 GCA_964431735.1 uncultured Synergistia bacterium
CTAAGTATCATATTTATTCTAAACCTCATCAGGCCTGATAATTCTATCAGGCCTGATGTATTTAATTTAAAGTTATAGGAATTTTCATTTTTAATATCGTAAAATAAAGTTTTAGATAAAAATTATATAGAAATCATTTTATCTAAATAATTTATGAAGATTAAGGTCTTTTTTATTCTTCACAGGTTATAGTACCGTCTACAATTTCCGAAAAAACCCTTGTTATAAGCCTTGCAAGGGTGACATAATTATCCGCTTCTTTATTTAAATTAAGTTGATTACATCTTTTTCTGACAATATTAACTGCTATAAAAGATGTAGGTACTTTTTTCATTATATTGTCGAGTGAAGGATCAACTATTGATCCTTTATATTTTGTTTTATAAATTTCCTGTCCGCTGTTTATTTCTAATAACATTTATCATACCTCCAGATTTTATCTGATATTTCTATGCCTTAAAGAATATTCCTGCCTGATAATATATAATAGAATAATTTTTTATCTGTACGCATTCCACTGGCCTTTTGCTCCTACCTCGGAGCCCCATTCGCCCGCCATAGATCTGCCGTCATCTGCTATTATAAAATAACCTGTTCCCCCTTCTTTATCCACTACTTCATACCATTCGCAATCAAGACGTTTACCGTTTAATGTCCCTTTTATTACTCCTTTGCCTTTCCCGTACGTTCCTTCTATTTTATCTCCATTCTGAATAAAATCAATCTCTCCTATAGAAGATTGCCATCTACCTGATATATCAATATTTTCTTCATCATTGTGCTCTTCTTCGTCATCATCACTGCTTTTTTTCAACTTCCAGTGACCTTTTTTACCGCTAACGGAAGACCATTCTCCGTTCAGTGTATTTTCATCTGAAGATATGTTAAAATAACCTTTACCATTTTCTCCGTCTCTGTTCCACCAGCTGTAATTTATTTTATTACCTTTAATTTCTCCCTGAATAGAACCTTTCTGGTATGTACCTGTTACATAAGTGCCGTCATGTTTTAAATTTAATATACTGCCGTCTTCTGCTTTCCATATGCCGTTCAGGTCTCCTGAAAAATTATTTTCCTCTGCCGGTAATGTTTGTTCATACGTATTATTTGCAGTATCAGGATTATATGGTTTACCTTCCACTTCTGCAATATATTTATTTGCTTCTTCTATTCTGCTTTCCGTATCAGGATGGCTTGCCAGAAATTCCGGCGTATAACTGTGATTATTTTCTTCATATACTCTGAGATCCTGGAAAAATTTCACGAGAGCTCTTGGATTATAGCCGTTTTTATAAGCAAGTCTGATACCTGATTGATCTGCTTCCAGTTCCTGATCTCTGCTGTATTTAAGGAATATAAGATTTGATGCCATCTGCGCTATTTGCGAAGCTGTACCGTTATCACCTAACAGCACGTTCAGTATAACACCGAGGCCAAGACTCCACTCCAACTGACTCATGCCATGTCTTTCATTTATATGACCCAGTTCATGACCGAGAATAACAGCAAGGTAATCTTCATTATTTTTTACAAAATCTCTCATTATACCTTTCGTAACATATACAAATCCTCCCGGTATGGCAAAAGCATTTGGCTCCTCCATATTCAGTACCTTGAACCTGTAGGTAATACCTTCTCTTGCTTCTGTAGGTGCGAGTTTTTTACCTACTTTTTCAACCCATGCTGTCATTACAGGATCATTATATATCCCGTATTCTGCCTCTACCTGCCTGGCCGCTTCAGTGCCAAGTTCTATTTCCTGTTCTGTACTTATGAGACCTGCTCTGGCAGAAGAACAGGTAATAGCCAGAACAAAAATAATCATTAATATAGATTTATATGTAAATTTATGTCTCATGTTCATCACTTCCTTGATATAAATTGTGTTGCAATTTTGATACCAATAGTATCCTCTTATAATTTATGTGATATCTGGAAATAAGTCAAGCTATTTATGCCTCGACATTAAACACAATTGCGTTTTTTTACGACAGGTAAATTCACCTTTACTGAAAATTATAGTTAATGCATATAAATCTGTAATTAGTGAATAGTGAGTAGTGAATAGTGAATGGCAGGTAATGTCTTATTTTATTCACTTTTCACCTTTCACTTTTCACTCTGAATATTCTATAACAAATTTCTTTTTCCCTTGTATGTAAAATCACCTGTCATTTTTAAACGCAATTCCGCTTACTGATTTCATCAAATATAAATTGATTTCTTCTGTATATTAATGTATAATTAGCCTATATTTTTTAGAGAGGAGCTTTTTATTATGGATAGTTCCGGAGCATGTTTAATTCAGCTTCTTTTCTTTGGCGGATTTATCTGTCTTGGGCTGGCTATAACTTATTATAATAATAAAGCAATACAGGATGCATGGGGCAGATTTGCCATGAATTCGGGCCTTGTAATGAACCTGGGCGGTATATTCAGCACCCCGAGAGTTTCAGGAAATTATAAAGGGTTTGATTACCTGTTGCACACTTTTTCAAGAGGCAGCGGGAAAAGCAGAACTACATATACCGGTATTACTATGAATTTTCCGAAATATATCGACTGTCATCTTCATGTTTATCAGGAAGGTTTTCTGAGCAAAATAGGAAAAGCCCTGGGAGGACAGGATATTCAGATAGGGGACAGAGAATTTGACCAGGTATTTATGATAAAAAGCCAGACTCCTGGAAAAGTAGACAGGATTCTTACTCCTGATTTGATGAGGAATATGCTCAACGGAAGGCATCTTATAAATATGTCTGTTTCAGGAAATGGCATAAACTATGAAAAGATAGGAATTATAAAGGATGTGGCAAATCTTACCTATATAAGTGAAATCATGTGGATGATGGCAAATAATGCCTGTATAATGGAAGGGATTGCTGTGGGGAACATGGAATTGCCTGACAGAAATTACAGGAGTGAGGAAGATTATGACAGACCTCAGCAAATTGCTTCCTCTTACAACAGTCCGTCTCCGTCATATAATCAGCCATCTTCCTTTATAACACCTTCACAGTCATCTTTCTCCGACACATATAATAATCAGGGGCAAAGTAATTTTACATCTGCCGGATCTGCCAGTTTTTCTTCTCCCGGCACAGGAGAAAGAACCTGTGTTTCCTGTGGTGCCAGCGTACCTGTAGCAAATAAATACTGTATAAACTGCGGGAGATTGATGTGATGAAAACTACTGTAGTCATACCTACTTACAATGAAAAAGAAAATATAGGCGATCTTATAAATTTTATTGTAGATTTAAATATAGAAGGACTTAATATACTTGTAGTGGATGATAATTCACCTGACGGAACAGGACAGATTGTAAGTGATATAGGGAAAAATAATCCTTCTGTAAGTCTTCTGACGAGAAAGAAAAAACGGGGAAGAGGATTTGCAGGTATAGAAGGATTTCAAAGAGCCTTCGATGAAGGAGCTGATTATATAATAGAAATGGATGGAGATTTTTCGCACCATCCCCGTTATATACCGGATTTATTGAACAAAATACCATTTTATGATATAGTCATCGGTTCCAGATTTGTTCCGGGAGGACAGGATGAAGACAGAGGATTATACAGAAAAATCATAACGATTCTTGCTGGTATATATATAAGAACTCTACTGGGAATACATATCAGGGATGTTTCTTCAGGATACAGATGTTTTAAAAGGCATGTTTTCGAACTTATAGACCTTGAAGATCTCATATCTGCCGGGCCTCCCATAGTAACTGAAATTTTATATAAAGCAAGACTTAAAAATCTCAATATGTATGAAATACCTATTGTTTTTAAAGACAGGGTAAGAGGTAAAACCAAGCTTGATTATATCACTCTTCTGGAAAGTCTTGTTATGGTTTTAAGATTGAGACAGATGCACAGAAAAGGAATTATATAAATGTTTTTTTTCTATGCCCGGATAACTTGAAGAAAGGTCCCTGTAAGTGAAAGGAATTTTTAATAATAAATATATCTGTATATTATGCGGTGGGAAAGCATTTACTCATTATTTAACCAGAGACGGTTTTGTTTTAATTAAATGTAAATCCTGTAATTTTATTTTTATTCCAGAAGAATTTTACTCTTCTGTTGAAATGATTAAAGAACAATATGTAAAGAATAAATCTTCTCCTGTAAGTTATTATCTGTCAACAAGGGAACTGGATGTAAAATACTGTCTTGAAAATCTGGCCGTACTGGAAAAATATATAAAAACCGGGAAAATACTTGATATAGGCAGCAGTGTAGGAAGTTTTCTTACTGCGGCAAAAATGAAGAACTGGGAAGTTTCGGGAGTTGAACCGAACCCCCTGGCTGCTTCTTATCCCCGGAAGGAAGGATTTTATATATATAATGAATTTTTTAATGGAGGTTTTGTTGAAAAATGTTCTGAACTGTATGATGCCATTCATATGGGTAATGTAATTGAACACGTGTTTGATCCTGTAACATTCCTGAAAAATGCCTTTAAAATTACCAGACGTGACGGATATTTACTCGTAACTACAATCAATATAGATACATGCTGGGCTAAAAGATATCATATAAAACCTCTGGAACATCTTGTATACTTCAATCCTGACACACTTAAATATGCACTGAAACAGGCAGGATATGAAGTTATCTATTGTGCCAGAACCTCCAGAAGCAGAAATATAGCAAAGATTGATAAGAGTACAAGTAAAATGGGTCTTATGGAAAAGCTTGTTATTAAATTAACACAGACCTTTGGACTGGGAGAATTACTCGGGATTATATTAAAATTTATAATTGTAGATGAAATAGTAATTATAGGCAAAAAATAAAGATGTATGATTGATGCTTAAATATGAACATATTGTTTTAATAATTTTACTTGCTTCCCTTACGTTCGTAACACTCTATCATATACCTGCAGCAGATACATGGCTTAATCTTGCTACAGGAAAATATATTATAAACGAAGGAACAGTCCCTCAGAAAGATGTATTTTCCTATACTGCAAACGGCAGGTCATGGAATTCGACTCAATGGTTTATACTGGCTCTATTCTATTTAATTTATCTACCTTTTAAGATGAAAGGCCTTTATCTGCTCAGGACAGTTATTCTTTTAATTACTTTCTCAATCATATTTTTTATCTGCCGGATAAGAAATTTAAATCCTCTACTATCTGCTACTATTCTGATTATATGCTGTTTCCTGGCTCAGCCTTATTATTATTTTGATATTAGAGCCTATTTAATAACTTATTTATTTATAAATCTTTATATATTTTTTCTTGAAAGAAGAAAAATGCAAAACAGACCATTTTCTATATGGCTATTACCGGTTATGAATTGCATCTGGGTAAATTCCCACAGTGCTTTTTTTGTTGGTTTTGGTATAATTTTTGCTTATTTTATAGATGAATTCTTTTTGTCTTCTGACAAAGAATCTTCTTTATTTTTAATAGGTACAGGTATACTGACAATTCTATCGTCTTTTATTAATCCTTATGGATATAAAATTCTGTTGTATCCTTTTAATCTGAGCCATGGCTATGGTTTCTGGCAGAAATTTCTTGTTGAATGGAATAAACCTGATTTACTGGGTGAAAATTTCAGTTTTTTAATTTTTTGGATTATTTCTACTATTATTATAATTATTACTATAAAAAATGGGAACATAAGGGATATAATCATATGGGTTGCTTTCAGTTATCTTGCCTTTAAAGCAGTAAGGCATATTACCCTTTTTTATCTCGTAATCGTGCCTGTATTTGTGAAACATCTGGATATAGTTGTCGGGAAAAGAATAAATTTTAGCAGATTGGAAAGTTTTGTAAATAATAACAGAAGGATGAGAACGGTTATTTTTATACTTTGTATGCTTATATATTCAAGAACTTTTATTACAATATGGACAGTAGATTTTTCTATGGAAAAAGAAATGTTTCCCTTCTATGGGGTGCAATTTTTAAGAGATAATAAACTTCCGGGAAGACTCTATAATCCTTACGAATGGGGCGGATATATTATGTGGACTATGTATCCGGAAAAACTGGTTTTCTGTGATGGTAGAGCAGATGTTGTTTACACTGAAGAAATCTGTAGAGAATCTTATTTTTCTATGACAGGACAGGATCTGTCTGTCTTTGATAAATATAATATTAATCTTGTACTCTGTAATAAAATCAATGAACCACTCGGAATGAAACTGCCTTCTGTATTACAGAATAAACCTGATAAATGGTGCCTTATATATTCTGATGAAAATTCTTATATGTTTATCAGAAATAATTCTTCAAATAAGAAAATAATAGAAGATTTTTACAGTGGCAATCTTATTATACCCGATACACCATGGGGAAATTATTATGAAGCTACTGTTTTACTTAAAACCGGCAATTATGAAAAAGCTTTGCATTTTCTGGATAAAGCTCTGGAATTAAATGAAAATTTTATTGAAGCCCTTATGGCTAAAGGATATATACTTTCCCTGAGAGGAAATTTAAAAGAAGGAAAAGATTGTTTTCTAAAAATACTGTCTCTTGATAAGGAATTTCCCGGCGTTCATTATAATCTCGGATTAATTTATAAAAATTCAGGTGATTTTGATGACGCAGAAAAAGAATTTATGATAGAATTAAAAATACATGACTATAAACCGGCATCGGACGAACTGGAAAAACTGAAAAAACGCGGGGGGAAGTGACTTTGTTTGGAATTTAATTCTTCAGAATTTAAGATTAATTGTACCTACTTTGCAGGGGAAAAACCCTGTAAATTTAAGAGACTCTGTAAAGACTGTCCTTTTTATGCTCCTGTGGATTTTAAAATATTAATCATAAAACTTGCTGCCACAGGGGATGTGCTCAGAACTACTCCTCTTCTTTACGGGATAAAAAGATTGTATCCAGGGAGCCATATTACCTGGATTACAGATAGTTATTCTGTAGAGGTACTGAAAAATAATCCTCTTATTGATAAAGTATTATCATATGATCTGTCTAATATCCTGAGGTTGCAGATAGAAGAATTTAACATACTCTATTCCCTGGATAAGGAAATAAGGGCTACTGCTCTTGCCGAAATGGTAAAAGCACCGGAAAAGAAAGGGTTTTCTTTTCATAAAAAAGGAAATATTTATCCCTTAAATGATGAAGCTATCTATGCATTCAGACTTGGAATAGATGATGACCTTAAATTTAATATAAATCAGAAGACCTATCAGGAGATAATCTTTGAGGCATGCAACATTCCCTATGAGAAAGATGAATATATGTTTACATTACTCCCTGAAGAAATAGAAGAAGGGAAAAAATATTTTAATGAACTGGGAATAAAAGACGATAATATAGTTATAGGGTTAAATACTGGTGCAGGACGTGTTTACGCTACAAAAAAATGGTCTGAAGAAGGTTTTATTGAACTGGCATATAAATTGCATAACACTATAGATAATATTAAAATAGTTCTTCTCGGAGGGCCTGATGAAATAGAAAGGAACAGAATTATAAAGGAAAAAGCACCTGTTATAGATACAGGACATAATAACAGTTTGAGGAGATTTGCTTCTATCGTGAATAACTGTCATATTCTGGTTACAGGAGATACACTGGCCATGCATCTTGCCATAGCACAGAAAATACCTGTTGTTACCTTTTTCGGCCCTACATGTCCGCAGGAAATAGAACTTTACGGAAGAGGAAAGAAGATTATAGCAAATCATGACTGTCTGCCATGTTATAAACGTGAATGTATAAAGGAAGTGAGCTGCCTCTACAAAATGAGCAGTGACGAAGTTTACAATTCGGTA
Source organism: uncultured Synergistia bacterium (assembly GCA_964431735.1). GTDB lineage: Bacteria > Vulcanimicrobiota > SpSt-956 > SpSt-956 > JAKJGF01 > CALARM01. Next base: position 7,782 of record CAYSLJ010000224.1, read on the forward strand.
ACGGAGTTATTGTCCGATACAGGTATCAGATAAATGCATTGCGGAAACATTCATCCCCGCGTCACGCGTCACGCGTCACGCGTTACGATTAAAGGAAGGTGTTATTCTTGAAAGACGGCCAGGGAAAGAAAAGCTCTTTTTTCAGTAATTTAACAAAAGGAATAACTGATCTTATGGGAGGAAAAAAGAAACAGAATGAAGTTGAAGAGAAAAATGATAGGATAGACGAAGATAAAAAAGCCATGGAACTCCTTGCCGGAGTGACCAAACCTGCCACTCCCGGCGCGACCCGTATGATGATGAAGGATAATTTCGATGAACTGGTTACATCTCTTACAAAAGATCCCATACCATATCTCAGGAAATATGCAGCTCTGAGACTTGGTGAACTGGGAGATAAAAAAGCAATAGAATATCTTCTGGCAGGTATAAGAGATGAAAATATTGAAGTCAGAATGGCTTCTGCCCAGGCACTCGGAAAACTTGCCGATGAAGCTCTCGTTGAAAAAATGATTGAAACACTTAAAGACAGTAACGATTATTTGAGAGAGCAGACAATACAGGTTTTATCCAGTATGGGAGAACTGTCAGTGCCTCCTCTTATAAGATCCCTTAAATCACATAACTGGATGCTTCCGTACTGTGCCGTCAGGGCTCTGGGACTTATAAAAGATATAAGATCAATAAAAGCTTTGATTGATCTGGTTGAAGATGACAGTAATGTCTATGTGCAGAAAGCTGCCATAGATGCTCTTGAAAAGATGGGGAAAGACGGCGAAGAAGAACTTTCCTCAGGACTCAGTCACGAATCCGGCTATGTAAGGGAAAAAATTTCTCAAATCATAGCAAAATCCGGTTCTAAAGATTGTATTGACATGCTGAAAGAAGCAATAGACAGGGAAAGAGATAACAGAACCAGGGAACGAATGACGGAATGTTTGCGAAAAATGGAAGTCAGATTTAATATTTCTACGGAATGATTTAAGTATCGTAACAGGCAAATTGGTATCCCAAAAATATGGAACACGCTCCTGTCCCTGTCCGGGCTCTGGAGGAAAAGATATGCCGTATTAAAAGAGAGTTATAAATTATATAGACGCAAAATATTAACAGTCTGCAAAACCAGTTTGCCACGCAACAGGATCATATCTTTTCCGGAAGAGTCCGGACAGGGACAGGTTTTAGAAATG
>CAYSLJ010000225.1:0-8920 GCA_964431735.1 uncultured Synergistia bacterium
GAGGATGATAACCGTTCTAACAATTTGCCAGGGTTATTTTCTTACAGTCTCTTAATATTCCGCTTCTCTTACTGTACCTTTTGGGTAATCCAGTCCTGTTCCGAAAGACAATTTCCCGTTACCTGGCCGGCAGATCTCCTGCCAGAGAGAATTATTGGAAGGTACAGGCCAGTCAGCAGGTACATTTTTCTCGAGATTTCTGTCAATATTTCTTACATAGGTATCATTTCCGCCTCTGTCTATCATGATACCGCATGTCCATTCATCATAACGGTAGCTGTCAGGGCCAGATCTCATAAGACAGTATCCCAGTGTTGTAGAATTAACCACCTCATAAAGATCATCACCTTCGTAATCTATATGAACAGCAATGGAATTGGTAATGGCAGAGCCAATCATTACCCCTCCCGAAGTCTTTACTGTCTGTCCGTTTTTATCAGTTTCTTCTTCAAAACAGAGGTATTTATCATTACCTTTTTTATCTATAAACCAGGAAAGGGAAAAATCATGGGCTCCTCCCTGGGAGATGGCTTTCCAGACTCTGTAAGTGTCATTTCCTTCTTCATCCAGGAGTTCTGTCATACCCATATGGGCTGTTCCGCTCTGAACATAAAAACTTCCTTCGTAAGAGTCATCTCCTCTGGCATCATAGAGGATGCCTGTGCCGTACCAGTAGCCTGTGGCCTGGCCGTAGACACCGCATTCATAATGATCGTTTCCTGTCATGTCTACTAAAATCCCTGTTCCTCCCCCCATAGAGTGACCGTCAGAAAGATCTCCTCTTCTTCCCCATCCTGCTCCCTGAACGAAACTGTAGTTTCTTTTACCGTCATGGCCCAGATCCGCTGGATTTACAAGATTCTTTTCACGATCTTTTGTGCCCGGCTCGCCTGTATAAAGATCATCTCCTTCTGTATCTATAAGAACGCCGCACCCTCTGACATAGCCGAAAGCCTGGCCGCATTGAAAACAATAATAACTGTCATTACCGCCCATATTTACAAGATTTCCAATGCCATATGCACCGGCACCCTGTGTCATATTTCTTCCCGAAAAAGAATCATTTCCTCCTTCATCCCAGAGAAGCCCAACTCCAAAGAAAGCGCTTCCCTGAGAATTATCATAAGATTTATATGTATCATTTCCCTGACAGTCAACCAGAATACCATAACCCATCATGCCGAAACCCTGGGAAGAGGGAGCTTCTTTACCGGAAATATAATTATCATTACCTGACATGTCTATTAATGAAGAAGAAGGCCGTCCCGGAAGAGAAGCTGCGGCAGGACCTTTATAGAGATCATTGCCGCCCCGGTCTATTATAGAAAAATACTTATTGCAGTCATAGACATTATCTTCTGAGGAACTGTTAAAAGCAAACCTTCCGAAAGGAGTGTCACATTCAACAGATATACCGGACATATCTATAGATTTACCCTCTATCTCTTTCCCGTCAACAACTGAAGAATATTCCTTCGGATTACAGAGGAATTTTTTTATATTTATTACACTCATAACAAGAGGCAATCCGCCGAAGTACATATCATTGTAATCAAAATTTCCGGCCATATCATACTCAAGCTCTATAGGATCTTCTCCTGTTTCTTTTTCAACAGTCTCTAAAAAAACTTTATCTTCTTTATCTCTATCGGAAAGAAAATGATATATCCCGATAGAGTATAATTGATTAAATTTTTCTTTTTCCAGGTCTCTAAAAGCTCTGTTTCTGTATTTATAAGCTGTTAAATGGGCAAGAAGATGTTCTGCTATAAGGTACTGAAGTTTCTCCGGAAGAGGAGAAAATATTTCTGTTTTCTGTAAAGATGAAAATGATATATTGTAATCCTTACCATTAACTTTGCAGAATATATTATCTTTAAAATCTTTTCCGCAGACATCTACATAAAGCTTCTGAAGGGCTTTCTCTACCGGTTTTTCAGGGTCAACCTTAAGAGAAGGGAGATATTTTTCAAGCCTTCCTGACACAAAGCCCGTTCTTTCTTCGGAAGAAAGAAGAATATTATATATGCCTTTATCACCTTTCCAGTTTTTTCCGAGATCATTACAGACCCGTTTCGTAAATTTCGGAAAATAAAAGGGATCTTCCCAGCACTGTTTGAAATGCGGCGCAAAAAGACCGGCAGTATTTTTTCTCAGAAGATTTTCTACTGTAAATCGTGATGTATGAATATCTTCTCTGGTAAGATGTTCTTTTGAAAGCATGTAGTCTATTAAATCAGTATTTTCCTGAATGTCGGAGTTGAGAGAGGTCGAAACATTTTCTTCTGCTTCAGCCGGGCAAACAATAAAACAAAAGAGAAAAATTAAAAAAAATAATGTCTTATAATTCATAGAAGGCACCTCGTTCATTTATTCAGTTCCGAATCCCATGTTCTCAATGGCTTTTGCGGCTTTTCTTATAGGCTCATATTCCTTATCAGTGGCTTCAATATAGCTTTTCACCTGAATTATATCCAGAAAATATCTGTTTTCTTTATTATCAGGATCTATGCTCAGGAAAGCTTCTTTTATTTTTTTAACCACATCGGGAGGCATATTTTTCCTGACTACAATAGGAGCAGTAGGAATTGGCTCAGACTTTTTTATGACCAGCAGATCACCGAGACGTTCATTTGTGCCTTTGGCAAACAAATAATTGGATACACCGGCACCGTCTGCATAACCGTTATAAACGGCACTGATAGAAGAATCATGATCTCCCGTATAGAGCACATCGGAGAAAAATTTAAAATCCTTTATGCCTGCTTCGCTCAGTATAAGAACAGGTATAAGAAAACCCGATGCGGATTCTTTATCCGTAAAGGCAAATTTCTTGCCTTTAAGCTGTGAAATAGTCTTTATTCCGCTGTCTTTTCTGACAATAACATAACTATGATAAAAAGGGCTTTTACCTGAGACAGGAATAGGTTTTACCAGAGGTGTTGCACCTGCTACGTCATGGGCTTTCACATATATAAGAGGACCTGTATTGGCAAAATCTATCTCACCTGATTTAAGTCCGTCAATAAGTGGTTTATATGTCTTTTTCATTTCAAATCTTACAGGTATTCCCATATAAGCAGATAGATAATCTGCAAGACACTGCCATCCTTCAGTAAGTTTGAGTTCACTCGCATATGGTATGCATGATAAAACCAGAGGTTTTTGATTCGAAGAAGATGCCGGAGAAGGAGACGAAGCAGGGACAGGTGTAACTGTTGCGACAGGTGTAGTTTTACATGATGATATAAATAAAACGAAAAAAAGAATTAATAAGCTCGAATATACCTTTATCATTTATAATTCCTCTCATTAACATATTACTTTTGTAATTTCTCCAGAGACCTGTCAAATTCCTTCCGTTTCACAGACCGGTCATTAGCCGGCCAGGTACAGGTTTCATAGATAGATACTTTTTTATCTGCTTCAGTACTGCAAGAAAAACAACTGCAGCAAATTGTTAGAACAATTAGTATCCTCGCGTTACGCGTTACGCGTCACGCGTCACGATTCCTAATTGAATAAAAAACTCAGCAGTAAAATAATCAGATAAAGCCCGATTGTCACGGCAGGCACGGAATAAAGGGCAAACCTGTATATTTTTTTTACGCCTGACTTATGTTTTTTATCATCATATTTTAATATTAATATACTTAATATGAGATTAAAGATAAAACTTATATAGCTGCATAAAAAGATTTTATCTGCTATGGTAAGGTAGCTCAACTGGGGAATTGAAGACGTAGCATTCAGATGGAACATTGCTGCCGTAAGTAATGTACTGGTAAGAAGGCTGATTCTGCTTACTATTCCGTTTGTTTCTATAAACAATCCGACAAAAGAAACCAGAACCATACAGCACAGGGGGAAAAGAACCTTCAGAAAAGAAAGCAAAGAACTGCGATACAGGGTTATAGGGCATGTAAAAGTGGAATAATCTGCTCCTAAAATTACTTCTTCACCTATTTCCGGTTCCCCGTCTTTTATTATCCATCCCGGCACCGACACAGTATGCTCGACTCTGATATTAATATTGAGTAATTTAAATATTTGTTTTATTTTCTTCTGATCTTCAAGACTTACATTAAGTTTTCTTGCACACCCTTTTCTGTCTTTACCAATTTCATAGCATTTCAGCAAAAGTTCTTTATCATTTTTAGACACTCTATTCAAAATTCTTTCCCTGAAGAAGTCATATTTAAAATAGAGAGGGAGAGTAACCTCATTATCAAGAAAACTGAAAGTCATTACTTCCGTATCACTTATTAAAATTATTGAAAAATCCTGATTATCCCATGGATATTTCTCAAACTCAAGATCTAACTGGATCTCTGAATTTATACTGTAATATATTCTTTTATAATCTTTATCCAGTTCCATCCTTTCTATATCATACTTATTATCTTTTTTAAGCTTTATATTGCCATTTAAAATACCGAACGGTAAATGTTCCTCATAAAAACCTGTAGATCTTATAATTTCATAAATCTTTCTTTTATTTTTCTCATAATCTTTTTCATGTTTCAGAACATAATAAGTCAATGTGTCTCTTTCCTCGGGAATATAATAATTTAAAAGAAATTCCTTCTCTTTTTCCGTTAACTTATTGAGGAGTTTATCCTGAAATATTCTGTAATAAAGTTTGGACGGTAAATTAGTGTCGGGATACTGTAATAATATTTCAAACTTTATATCACATGTACCTTTTGCAAAATCTATATTGCTTATATTTATAACATTCACGTCGATTTTTACAGTTTTTATCTCCTGAGAGGAGGATGCGGATATAAGTGTCATAATCAGGCACGATGTTATAAAAACCATTTTTATATAATGGAAAAACATAAATAAATCTCCTTAAATTTATTCATCTAAACATATACCGTCAATCTCTTACAGGTAACAGGGAAGGAATATTGCCATACCGTATCATCAGTTTCCGTAATCAATGTCCGTCTATCCTGCCATCACGGAGGTCCCTCATAAGGCTATAGCCTGCATGAGAGTGTCCTCCTCCCATTCCGAGTTTACCGGCGAATTGAACCCATCTGTAAGTAGGATCTTTTGTATGGTCAACTGTCTTAAAAGATTCTACAAGTTTATTCTTTTCTTCATCACTCAGTTCACTGTTCTGAGAAGTATGTGCATAATAGTCTTTTACAAGCCTCACCTCACCGCTGTCAAGCCAGACACCATGACCTTTCGGGCAATAATCCACCCATATATTGGAATTATACTGAAACTGCATGTTATCCATTCTTGAATCACAGCCCGGGCAAAACCTTGTCTCACCGGACCTGCTGAAGGTATGTTCTGTTTCTGCCTCCATGTTGAATAATTCGGGCCAGTCTTCTTCTCCCTGGAAATTCAGTAGATTATTTAATCCTTCCTGGCTCAGGAAAGCACCGCCGCAGATACAGCATACATATATTTTCACACCGAGCCTTTCCCATAGTTTTAATTCTTCTGTTTTACACTGAGGACATACCAGGGGAAATCTCATGTTACCTTCCTGTTTCTGAAGAAAACAGTTAAAGAAAAATTTCAATATACCCATAAAAACCTCCTTTTATATGCAAATCGTAACAGGTGAAGCGATTATTCTCATACATCTTTGTACCCGTTATGCTCATGGCAGTCTTACAAATTGTATAAAACTCTTCCGGGAAACTTCTATTTACTGAAAACCGGTAAATCTGAAACAGGAATTACCGGCTATTCTCAAGTAATTCCATCATTCTGTTTCTGTCTGTCACAGGCATATTACATGTATGATTCGTGCAGATATAAACAGCTGGTTTATTGTCTATTTCTGCAAGATCTTTTAGAAATCCTGCAATTTGTGAGAGTTCAGGAGATTTCAACAATAGAATCTTATTCGGCAAAAATCTTCTCCTCAGACTTCTGAGTATATCCTTTGTATCTTCAGATTTCATATCTCCGGCTATGACTACTTCAGAAGAAGGGCCTGTGGCGAAATCCAGGCTCATCATAAGATATGTATGGGCAAGGGGCAGGTGGTTTACTTCCCTGGCAAAGGTTCTGCATATTTCTTCACTGTATCTTTCATAATCAGTGTTTCCCGTTATCCCTGCAATACGCAATAGATTAAGCATGGCTACGGAATTGCCTGAAGGAACTGCACCGTCATATATTTCCTTCTGCCGGACAATGAGTTTTTCTCCGTCGTCAGGGGTAACATAAAAAGCTCCTCCTTTATCATCCCGGAAGTGCTTTAAGAGACTATCATTAAGCTCTATAGCTCTTTTCAGATGTGTAACATTAAAATCTGTTTCATAAAGTTCAAGCAATGCCCATATAAGAAAAGCATAGTCGTCTATATTACCGGCCAGACCTGCCTCTCCGTCTCTATATCTATGAAGTAATCTTCCTTCTTTATACATATGATTGAATATAAAATCTGTTGCTTTAAGGGCAGCATAAAGATAGTCAGGTTCATCAAACACCTGTGACGCTTTAGATAGTGCAGCAATCATAAGACCGTTCCAGTCTGTCAGTATCTTATCATCTTTAAAGGGATGAATTCTTTTTTCTCTTTCTTTAAAGAGTTTTTTTCGCGATTCTTCAAGTCTTTCCCTGAGATCTTTTTCTGAAATCTTCATATGAAGGGCTGTTTCATAAAGAGGTTTTTTCAGATAAAGAATATTTCCCCCGAAAACCTCTTCGTTAAAATTTCCGTCTTTCGTAACATTATATACAGTACAAAAAAGTTCTCCCTCTTCTTTTCCGAGTATTCTGAGAATTTCTTCTTCCGTCGAGAGATAAAATTTGCCTTCCACTCCTTCACTGTCCGCATCTTCGGCAGAATAAAATCCTCCTTCAGGAGAAGTCATATTACGAAAGACATATGCAAAAATCTCACAGGCAGTATGTTTATATTCCTCTTTTCCTGTTACCTGAAAAGCTTCTGTATAGGCCATTGCAAGTAAAGCCTGATCATAGAGCATTTTTTCAAAATGAGGTAAAAACCATCTGTCATCTGTTGAATAACGATGAAACCCGTAACCGACATGATCATAAATTCCTCCGAGCCTCATAAATTTAAGAGTCTTCTCTACCATTTCAAGAGCCATTGGCTCATCATATTTTTTCCAGTACCGGAGGAGAAAGAGCAGATTATGAGGAGTAGGAAATTTCGGCGCTCTTCCGAAGCCACCGTATATATGATCAAAACGGCCTGCAAGCTGTTCAAAGGTTTTCTTGAGATTCTTTTCATCAAGCTTCTCACCTTTTTCCTTTACTTCCAGTTTCTCAAGTGTTTCGGTAAAATCTTCGGCAGTAATTAATATATCATAATGACTTTCTTTCCATAGTTTTTTTATTTTATTTATGAGTGAAATCATTCCCGCTCTTCCGTAACGATCTTCTTTAGGTATGTAGGTGCCGGCAAAAAAAGGCTTTTTATCGGGAGTCATAATTATGGTAAGAGGCCACCCGCCTCCTCCTGTTATTATCTGACAGACTGTCATATAAATCCCGTCTATATCAGGCCTTTCTTCTCTGTCTACCTTGACGGAAACAAAAGTTTCATTCATAAGGGAAGCAACTTCATGATCTTCAAAAGACTCATGAGCCATTACATGACACCAGTGGCATGTAGAATAACCTGTGGAAAGAAATACCGGTTTATCTTCCTTTCTTGCCTTCTCAAAAGCTTCTTCACACCAGGGATACCAGTCTACAGGGTTGGCGGCATGCTGAAGTAAATAAGGGCTTTTTTCATGGATAAGTCTGTTGTGTTTATTTTCTGTCATTTTATTTTTCTCCTTTATGTAATCTAGAACTTAACGCCCTCCAGGCGAGTTGTTTAAAGCTGAAGATTGAATGTTGAGCTTTGAAATTAACATTAAACTCTCAACTCTCAGTTCTCAACCATATATAGTTTAACCGGAATGAAAATTCCTATCCATTTACTGACCTGAGCATAAGCATGTAATAACAGTCTTCCTCCCGTCACGCGTAACGCGTTACGCGTCACGAGAGCAGATATTTATTATTTATGCTCACCTCAATAAATTACAGGGCAAATCTTTTATTCTTACCGGACACGTTTTATCCTTTCTAATATTTTTTTTATTAACTGAATTTCTAAAGGAAATAAATAAAAAAAAAAGAATTTTTATGTTATAAGACAATAAAAAAACAAAAGGGAGTGGCAATAATGTTTAAAGTTAAAACCTTAATCTATGTTCTTCTCATAGTTTTTTCCTCTGCTTATTTTTCTGGATGTTGCGGTTTCTGTAATGCCTTTATGGAGGGAGTTAAAGAAGGAAGTAAACCCAAGGTTCCTGTAAAAATGTCTCTTGATGATTTAAATGAAAAAGGTGCTGCCCCCGGTGCTTACATTCAAATTTCAGGTATACCAAGTTATTATGATATGGTTTACACCTATTCTTACGATAAGAATAAAGACCCCAATGATCCGAACAGCATAAACAGCATAAACAGTATTTATTACCCGGTCATGTCAAAAAAACAGTATGAACTCTATATGAAATCACTGGTTAAAAATGACGGAGGCGGATATAATATAGATATAAAGAAAGCCGAAACATTCGGTTTAAAATTCAGAGTTTTTGTAAGTCATTATGAAAGAAAAAAAAGTTTTGTAGATGATCCCGGTAAAGAAAAAATGACAGTTTATACGGGCCCTGCCTATTCGGGAAAAGAAATAGATGAAAAGGCACTGAATTTAATAAAAAGCAGTGAAATAGGGCCGTTGTTACATGACGAACTTATACTTATTTATATGGCAGATCCCGATACTGTTCCTGCCGCAACTGACGATCCCAACACCTCATCCGGTAAAGAAACTGAAAAAGATTCTGAAACAAAATAGTCACCAAGGGGTTGTCAAGAAATAACCCAATCATATTTACGTCTATATCGTGACGCGTAA
>CAYSLJ010000226.1:0-8887 GCA_964431735.1 uncultured Synergistia bacterium
TGATACTGCAAATACTCCAAACGATCCACTCGGTTACTGGTATGAAGACGTGGAATTACCTGCTTAATATGTTTACGATAGAAAGGAACCTGAACTGTGATAGACCCTTTAATGCTTTTAAGAAAGGCAAAAGTAAAGACTACTCTCGGAGAAGTTGAAGTAGAAGAGTTTACTTTTCTACGTGAATTGCTTTTTCAAAAGATAAATAAGGAAGATATCACGGCTCAGGTTTCTTTTGTTTGCCCTGACTGTAAAAATATTCATCTGTTCACTCAGGGCGACAAAGAAAATATTTTAACAGCAACTGCTTATGTTAATTCTCCTCTTCCTATTCCGCAATTACCGTCAGGAGATAATAAGAAAGTAGATTCTAACTTTTTTGATTGCCTGCTGTTACTCTGCAAAAATAATATAGGAAGCCTTAAGGAAATTATTACCAGTTATTCCGTTCAGCAAATTAATGAATATGTTTACGCTATTCAGGATAATCACCTGAGATTTAATTCTTCAGATTCCAATCAATCCATAGAGGAAAAAATGAAAAACGCCATAGAAGGCACAGGCACAGGAAGGAGGTGAAATAATTGAGTGATTTAGATCTTGCAATTAAAATAGCTCTGGAAATGGGAGCGAGCCAGACGGAATTAAATAAACTTAAGGTTCTTTTAACTGAACTTTCAAAAATGACACCGGATCCGAAGGTAAAAGCACAAATAGACTCTGTCCTCCAGGGAGTAAAACTCCTTGATGGTGCAATAGCAAAAGTCACTGAAGATTCTAAAAAAGCCAGTAAAGGACTGGATGATGTTGCCAGTAGAGCCAGGGCAGAGAATTTAAAAGAAGTGGCGGGAAGTATATCGACTCTTTCAGACGCCTTATTGTCTGTTGGGAAAGGAATAATTCAGACAACTGCAGATTTTGAGATGCTTGAGGCCCGTATGCTTACAGCGGCAAAAGGCAATAAAGAATTAAGAGATGAATTAATGGCTTTTGCGAGAGAAGCAGCTTCTTCAACTCCTTATTCTGTTCAGCAGGTTACAGACGCTATAATAAAGCTTGAAGCTTATGGATTTGAGGCAAAAAAGACATTTAAAGCAGTAGGAGACCTGGCAGCAGCTTACGGGAAAGATTTATCTCAGGCAGTTGAAGCTGTGGCAGATGCTCAGACCGGGGAACTCGAACGCCTTAAAGAATTTACTATAACAAAGCAGCAATTAATTGAAAAAGCCCGCGAGATGTTCAATAAAGAAATTGTAAATTCTAAAGGGCAGATTACTGATTTACAGGCCATGAATGAGGCTCTATTTACAATCATGGAAGAACGTGCTTCAGGTGCCATGGGAAGAATGATGGATACTTACGCCGGAGCAATGAGCAATTTTAAAGACTCTGTTGAGCAATTACAACAAAGCCTTGGTAAAGAAGTTCTTCCAAAACTTACAGATTTCGTTAAGTGGGCCGGTTCTGTGGTAACTGCTTTCAATAACCTTGATGAGGGTACAAAATCCGTATTAAGTAATCTCGGACTCTTTACTATTGCCATAGGCGGTATAGGTGGAAAGTTAGTTTCTACTGTTATGCAGATACAGGCTTTAAAAGCTTCGTTAGAGGCTTCTCAGATAGCTATGTTAAGTTTTGCCGGCGTAGCAGCAGGAATAGGCATAGCCGTTGGAGTTCTTGCGAATTCTTATATAGACGCATGGAGAAAGATGGAGGAACAGAAAGCGGAAAAGATAGAAGCTGAATGCAAGAAAATTGCTAATGGTTTCAAGGAACTAAGGGAAGCAATAAAAAATCTAAACGATACTCCTATTGATATAGTTTTAAAGAAATCTCCAGAGCAAATTAGATCCGAGATAGATGATATGGATCAGGTAATAGAAGGATACAGGCAAAAAATAGCAGAGAGGCAAAGCGGCCAAACTTTTACATATCAATTTGAAGAAAATAAAACTTCTTACGCGGGCGTATCTGATTTTGCTGGGCAACAAATAGAAATGAAGGCTGAAGATGCAAGAAAATATCTTACGAAAAGCATTGAGGATAATAGAAAAGCTCTTGAAACTACTCAAAAAGGAACTCAAGCATATTTAGACCTTAAAGCAAGTATAAATGACGCCGAAACCGCTCTTTCTGCTTTAGATTTTCAGTTAAAACAAACTGATAAATCTATGGGTAAACAAATTGATAGCGCGGAGGCTTACCAAAAGAGCCTTATTAGCGCAGAAGAGTATAGAGAAAAATTCTTATCCGGTAAATTTCCAGAAGCAAGCAAACCTACTGTAGGGCCTATAGACGATAGAGAAACGATAAACGATAGTAATTTAAAGAAAAAAATTCAGTATTATAAAGACGACCTTGACCATTTAAGAAGCTATTTTTCCGAATATAAACTTACTTACGAGCAGCAAATAACTCTTAAAGAGGCAATAAATAAAAGAAAAGACGAACTGAATAAGGAAGAAGAAAGAAACGAAAAAGAACATTGGAATACTTATATTAATGACCTCAAAGTTTCTCTCTCTGCCGGCGAAATCTCCCAAAAACAATATAATGACAGTATAGCTTCATATTTAAATCAAAATACAATAGAACTGCAGAATAACGCAGATTTAAAAACAAAAATAGAAAAAGAATATTACTCTGGAGTAAATAAGCTTCAAAAAGAACAGGCAGTAGAAGCGAAGAAAGCAGAAAAAGATAGAATAGAATCTATTAAGGCAGCCTGGTCAACCTTTATCGACGAACAAACCGTAAAGCTCAATGAAGGCGCGATAAGCCAAAAAGAATACATGGAATCTATAAAGAAATATCAGCAAGAGAATATGCAGAGTATTCAAAAGGTTTCAGGTTTGTCTCTGGATATAGAAAAAAAATACTCCCAGGAAGTAAAAAAACTCCGTCAGGAAGAAGCGGCGGAAGCAAAGAAAGCAGCAGAAGCAAAATTAAAAGCAGAGGAAGAAATAGCCCTTGAAATTGAAGCTCTTGACAATGACGTTACTAGAAGCCAATTAAAAAATATACAAAAGAAAATAGATAAATTTAAAGACGCCGGGGTTGAGCAGGTAAAAATAGAAGAATATACTCAAAAAGCTATTCAAAACCTGCAGCAATCTACACAAGAAAAATTTGACCAGCAAATCCAGAATCAGAAAGATAAAATAGAAGACCTGGCAGAAAAAATAAGACAGATTGATGTTAAACTTAAGGAAAATAAAGAAAAGCAGGATAAACTCACTTCTTTATCTTCCTCTGGCGGTGACAATTCAAGCCCTATAAAATCCATAGAAGAAGCCTTTTCGACTGGTCTCGGCGAGTTCACAAAAAAAATGGAAGAGCTTAAAAAGCTTGAAGAAGAAAGCCAGAAACTTCAGGCGGAAAAAGCTCAGGCAGAAAGAGAACAGAAGCAGGCGCAGGAAAAACTTGTTAAAGCACAGGACGATTCGAAAAAAGCTACAGAGGAATTAACTGCAGCTCTTAAAGAAAATACTGAGGCTCTCGGTAGTTCTCCACCTGCCAAAAACCCGGAGGATAAACCTTCTGAAACTCCTAAAGACGGAGAACCTAAAAAATATTACCCCGGTGATAATGTTGGAGAAAAAGACGGAGAACCTAAAAAATATTACCCCGGTGATAATGTTGGAGAAAAAGACAGCACATCAAAATTAAAACCCGGAGACCCTGGTTATATTTATGGCTCTGATGTCGGTAATTATGGAGGGGGCAATCTTCCAGGAAAATCCACTCAAGGACAGGGAGGAAACCTTCCTTCTAATTATACTAAAGGAGGTTTCTCGACAAACACAAGTAGTATAGCCAATCCTTACGCGGGTCAATTTGGGACAGGGAATGCGCCTCAGTCACCCCAGCCATCAGTGAATCCGAGTAGAAGTAACCAAGGATGGGTAAGGATGCCGGAAGGAACTGTAACGCTTGCAGACGGAAGATCTGCCGCTCCTTCAACTGCAATTACGGTCATGCCGGATTCAAGAGCTACATCGACGCAGAAAACGAACCTGACTCCCACATCCGGAAACCAATATGGGGGGAATACATACAAAACTGAATATAACATTACTATAGATAATAACAAATTATCAGCAAACGCCGGCCTTGAAAGAAATATCGGATATATTGTGGAAACAGCTATTAAATATTCATAAGGAGGGACTATGAGCAATATTTATACACTTACAAACATTTCAGATGGAGAGATTTATACATTTCCATTCGACCCTCTTTATATTTCACCTTTCCCAGAAAGTAATTCTCAGCCGCTGACATTTGCATCTGGAATTTCTTTTGATGATAATTTTAATTACATACCTTCTGAAACTTCTATTGCTAATCCCGGAGCAGTAGAAAAGGGAATGAAAGTCACAATTTCCGGCGATGGGATGATTGAATCCGACACAGAAACGCTTTACGATAGATGGCGTTTAGCAAAAGAACAGGCATTTTATGCCGTAAGATATTCAAAAATTTATAACTATAATTTTCAATGGGCCGAAGAGCCTAAATTTATACCAATGAATTGTTTTGATACGAATGCCGGGGAAGAAGTTTACCAGTACAGTTTAACATTTTACATTATATGAGGTGAATTGAAATGTCACAAGGGATAACACTCGTAGCAGCAGATAAAACAACAAATAAAACATATACGGCTTTTGGCCTTTGTCCTCCGGGACTTTCCCATGAACAGTTTATAGGTGCAAAAAATAACGATTCAACCGCCATAGTTAAACCGGTAGTTGCGTTCTACCCGAACCAAAAAAGCAATACACACTTAAATACTTCCGGTTATCCTGTGATATTTTCTTCTATAATTTGCCAGGATGACAACGGGAACCTTCAGAAAACAGTAGTAGCAAAAGAGGCAGCAGATGCAGAATTAACTAAGCTTACTTCCAGATATAAAGTACTTCGGTACAATGGCACTTCTTATACCGATGTAACGGAAGATGCAACCATAAACATGATGGCCTCTTCTTCTGACAAACTTTATGTCGGGTGTAATGAAATTATTCCGTGTTTAAAAATGGAATTCTCAACACCGGGAAGTTATACTGGTTTTGCATATAAAATTAGTCAGTCAGACAATACCTTTAATACTCCTCCTGTGGATGCTACTGATGGCACTTCAGAAACAACAAGTGACGGAGTAGTAGACTTAGGTACTGTAACAGAGGCGGAATGGCAGAAATGCATTCTTTCAGGCTTCAATATGTATTGGATAGAATTTTCTTGCACTGCTGTTACAACTCAAGCAGTTCTTGATGTTCTTTACTGGGAATATAATTACCAATTACCATATGTTTGCCTTCTCGGTACAGGTCTGTATTATGATAAAACTGCAAGTTATACACCTGTAACTCCTTATGCTGAATATTGCAATATGGGAAGAATTGTTTTCGACGCAGATCCTTGTGCTTCACCTGGAAACACTCTTTCCGGTGCGTTTAACTACAAAAACCCACAACCGGGCACATACCTACTTACTTTCTCAAATATAAACACCACTGCAAAAACGGCAAATTGTCAGGTAAATGCCGGAAGTGACATAGGAATTCGTATTGACTCGGTAACTATTCATGAAAATATTGTCCCTGGTATGAAATTGATATTTTCTTCAGGTTTAACAGCAACAGATACAGCCACTATTGAAATTTCAGAAAGCGTTAAATGGGACTGGTACGCTTTACCTGATGGATCTGTTCCAGGAACATATCAAAATAAAGACCTTGAATTACCGGATATTGCAGCCGGTGATATTGAAATGTTTTACCATAAGAATATTCCTTCGTCAACTGCCACTACTACAAAGAATAAGCAGTCGGGCATTGTGTTTATTTACGAAACTTAATTAAAAAAAGGGAAAGCTAATGTCAACCACTAAAAGAAAAACAGATGCAGCATATCCATATTTTATAAATTACGGCACAAAAAGAAGATCTTATGGGTACGATTCTACCTATAGCATATATGTAGATACTCCGTATTTTGTAAGCTATGGCATAAAAAGAAGAACCCGTTCATACGAGTCTTACGATATAATTTATGGCTTTCCCATTCGTCGAAGGCTAGCAAAAGTTCCTTATTTTATTGAATATTCTTCTTCTTATTTTTCTTCAATGATACAGACTTCTTATATAAATTCTTCCGGCGTTCAAACAGCACGAACCCCTCCTGCTGTAACTGTCCCGGAACAAATTGCATTTCTTGGTCACAGGGTTTATTTTCAATTTCCTGATGCCGACACTTACAAGCTTATTCCATATCAAGACGTGGGTATTGCACGTGTAAATAGAACAATTTCTGGACCAATAAGATGGATAGTTACCTTAAATAACATGAATAGGAAATACACAAAAAACACCGGTGAATGGGCAGGGATGGCCTCGAAAAGGACATATCAGAAGTCTTTAGATTCAAGGAAATTCGTTTGTATCGTATTTATGGTAAAGGTTGCAGGAAACCCATTATTTATCACATTTCCACGCCTGGCAATTAAAACAAAAGTAGGGCGTGATGTCCTATATTTGGATGGAGTGGATGAATTTTCTTGTTTACTCGGAAACAAAACCACCTTCGATTCTTACGTGGCAGAAGAATGCCTTTACCGCGATTCCGCAAGAAAATATATATCTTACGCACTTACGATAAATGAATTAAACTCTAACACTGAAATATTGGTAAATGCAGAAAGGCGAACAACGGGCATAAGCTATAACACTTCAGATAGAGAACTTACATTTAATTCCGATATAAACGAACAATTTCTGGTTTATATGAAGAATCTTCTTTCGGCACAATGGACATTTAACGACATATGCAAAAAAGTGGTAGATGCACAGCCGGAACAAGTCACGAAACAGTATTTTAACATAAGGCATAATTTTAAAGACTTCAAAATAGATGCAGAACTTCATTGTCAGAGTACTGAGCCCAAAAAGCTTATAAATGAAATTCTTCAGGCAGGTGGGTGTGAGTATGTTATTAAGCCAATAGTGTCAACTTCTTTTCCGGCAAATATAGCACAGGAAAAATTGACAATGGAAACATATCAAACACCACTACCCAGAATAATAGTAAATGATGTAGTAAAGAACGAATATAACGAAATAGCAAAATGGTATATTCCTAGAAAATTAACAAGGGGAATTCCTCAAATTAGCGACACTGATGTAGATACGCATAATACTATCAATGTCAAGTCTCCTTCGAAAATTTATATCTCTATGATACGAAAAGTAACTACAACATACGAGGAAAGGCAAACTGAAATACCCGTCTCTCCTCCGTGTAGTGGGCCTTCTCCCGGTATAGGTGTAACAGAGGGGGAAAATAGTCCCGTAAGCCTGATTAGTTCTGTATCTGGAATGGCATTAAGTATTTTTGGTGCATATAACCCTGACGGGACAATAAAAGAACCCCATATCGTACAACCTGTTTACGGAGGTGCATTAATTTAATGGCTGGAAAAGAATTAAGAACAATTGAATACAAAACTGAACTACAAGACATAAGCAAAAGAGAACAAATTGAAAGGTTCGGATGCCTTGCGGAATACGCGAAAGTAAATGTCTACAAACTCGACGGAGACGGCCTTTTTTCTGAGTGTGGAAAATTAAGTGAGTTCCAGCCTGAAACTGTTAACGGAGTTGCCTGCTGTTGGGGTGTTAATTATTGGTATACACTGAAGTCACAAGAAGAATTTATAGTGAGGCCATCCGCATCGGGGCTTCCAGTGAGTCAGTATGTTTACAAGCCCGGCTTTATAAAGGTTGGAATTGACTTCCTTCCTTATACTTCTCCACCGGAAGAAGTTCAATATACAGAAACACCACCGGCACAGTCTCATACTACTTCAGACACACCACCGGCAAACACCACTTCAGATCCGACACAGGAGACTCAATATATCACAGAGATAGTTCCGGTAACGACTGAAGAATGGTTAGAAAGTCAGGTTATCAGGGGTGGAATAAACGAAAAATGTGTAAATACGTATGCAAAAAATACACTCGGTCAAGGGGAGGTAAAAGCAGATTCTGATATTATTTCAGCTTTAATTCCTGACGTGGAAACAGCACAAAGAATAGGATTTTTAGCAACAATCAATTCAGAAAAAACTCAAAGGTGCGACTTATCCATTGCACCTAATTTTGAAATTGAACTCGGAGATCAGATGTCAGCAGAAACCGCTATTGCAGACATTGAACAAAACCAGAGGATATTTGAAATAGATATTAATTCTGAACCCAGAAAACAGGACTTTACTATTTCTTGGATGGGGGCTGAAGTATGACCGAGATAAGTGTATTAAAGAAACTCATAGCAAGAAATATTCCGGGGGATGAATTAATACCGGGGAACATAAAAAGAATTTACCCCGATAAAAGATATGACGTTTCTACGGGCAGCACCGAAGTAATGAGGCGAGTTAAGCCGTGTCCCCAGGCGTTAGGTAAGGACTTTAACTTAAACGACCCTGTTCTTATGCTTCTTCCCGGCGGACTAAAATGTAATGCGGAGATATGGGATAAAAGTAATACTGCTTACCCGGAAGAACACCTTGCAGAATTTAGCACGGAAACAACAGGAACTATTTATCTTTGCTGTCCTGATGATAATAAAATTAAGGTTTATTCTCTTGACGGAACAGCCGGAACTGATATTACAACCGGGAGCAATGCAGAATACAATATAGTGACCGATGGCACTTATTTTTATTGTGCTTCCCAGTATGCCTATTCTATCTTTAAGATAAAAATTGACGGAACAGATGAAACGGAAATAGTTACTCAATCAAGATACTATAGTGCTTACGGCCTTGCTATAGACCCCACAAATACATACCTCTATCAGGTAGACGGAAGTACAT
>CAYSLJ010000227.1:0-8856 GCA_964431735.1 uncultured Synergistia bacterium
AGAGTCCGGTCAGGGACAGGTTTTAGAAATGGATACGAACTTATCTGGAGCGGTACTAAGGATCTGTCAGGAAATAACTACATCTTGATTACAGTTTATATCGTGATACGTAACGCGTAACGTGTTACGTATCACGACCATATAGTCATTAAGCTGATTATTACAGGTCACTGATAACTGCTCACTGTAAAAGTAGAACCATGTAAAGGAGATTTACTGACTTCTATCTTTGTGGGAAACATATTCTTTAAATGTTCCATATGGGTAATAACCAGGATTTTATCGAAATCTCTGCTTATTTCATTTATTGCCTGAACCAGTTGCTCTATACCTTCCGAGTCCTGTGTGCCAAAGCCTTCGTCTATTATAAGAGTCCGCAGTTTTGTCCCTGAGCGTCTGGCCATTAATTTGGCAAGAGCAATTCTTAAAGAGAAATTTGTCCTGAAAGCTTCTCCTCCGCTGTAAAGCTCATAATCTCTCGTGCCGGATTCGTCGCTTATCTTTATATCCAGGGTATCTTTAAGACCGCCGCTTTTCTTATCCCTCTGAAGTTCCAGTGCTATATGGATGCGGTTATCTGTCAGACGGGACAGGATTTTATTTGCCTCTCCTTCTATTTCAGGGATGGAATTCTGAATGATAAGAGCCTGAATACCATCTTTGCCGAAGGCTTTATGAAGGATTTTATAAATTTCTCTCTCACGCCCTTTTTCTTCAAATTCTTTATCCAGATTATCGATTTTTCCTTCTATTTTATTAAAATTTTCCCTGAGGTTTTCAAGAGTTCCCTTCTCTGCAGCAAGATCATGGGTCCGTAACCTTAAACCCTGAAGGGTAAATTCGCTCTGTGGTATAATCTCAATAAGTGACGGAAGTTCTTCCAGAAGTTTTGAGTTATGTTCTTTATCTTCCTCCATGTTCGTGAGTAAAATTTCTTTTTCTTTTATTGAAGCTGTTATTTCTTCCAGTTTTTTTACAGTAAGAGGGTATTGTTTCTTTGCCTCTTCAAGAAGCACTTTTCTTGTTGTTATGCCTGATAATTTCTTTATTTTTTCCTTTGTTATATTATGCTCTTCCTGGGAATATCCGGTGTTATTTAATTCTATGTTTATTTCTTCAAGCTCTTTTTTTAAGTTATGGGAAAAATTTTCTTTCTGTAATATTTGTTTTTTTTCTTCTAAATATTTTTCCAGTTCCGGTACCTGAGCAGTAAGTTTATCTCTGTTTTCCATAGCCATATCCAGTTTGAATTTTAATTTTCCATAATGTGTAAATTTTTCTTTCTCTGATTTTATTTTACGTAAATCCTGTTCATCTATCGTATAGACAGATAGCTTCTTTTCAATATCTGACAGTTCTCTTATTTCTTCTGATATAAATGTTTTATTTTCTATATTTTTTATTATTTCTTCTCTTTTACCTTTGATTTCCCGGATAAGTTCTTTTGTCTTTTTGGACTGACTCAGTTGTAATTGTTTTTGCCCTATTAAATCTCTTTCAGGTTTCATCTTCTTTATAGAAGAGTCGAGATTCTTCTGTTCTTTTATAAGAACAGTAATTTCTTTATTCAATCCGTCAATTTCTCCGAGAATTTTTTCTTTTTTTTCTTTTTTTTCTTCTCCCTGTTTTTTTATTTTTTCCATGGCTGATTTTTTTCTTTTTTCATCAAAAGGTGCATCACAATACGGGCATACACCGCCACTGGCTTTACCGATGGATTTCCATTTTTTTCTTTCTTCCTCCAGTTCTTTATCTATATCTTTTACGTGTCTTTCCAGAACTGGTATCATAGATTTTTTCTCCGCCATGTTTTTAACGGTTATTTCTTTTTCTTTTTCCATTATTTCTAGTCTCTTTATTTCTTCTTTTATAAGTTCTATTTCTTTTATTGTTTTTTCTTCATCTATAATATGTTTCTCCTGTTCTTTTAACCGGTTTTCCATGGTACCCAGTTCTACTTTAAGAGAGCTTTCCTTTTCATAGATCTTTTTTTCCACTTCCCTTTTCTTTTCTTCCACTGTTCTTTTAACTGCAAGTTTTTCTTCTGTTTCTTTTTCTCTCTCTTGTAGTTCCTTAAGGAATTTATATCCTTCTTCTATGGAAGTCTTTTCTTCAATAACATGTGCTGATTCATTTAACTGTAATTTAATCGAATTTATTTTTTCTATGAATATCTTTATTTCAGAAGTAATTTCATTTTTTTTCTGATTTATCTTATTTTCAAGAGAATATTTTTTCTGCTTCAGTCCTGTTGTTTTCTGAAGTTTCTCTACCATTGATGCTTCTTCCCGGATCAGCCCTTCATAGTTATGGCACTGTTCCATAATATTTTTTTCTTCTGCTACAATTTTTTCTATTCTTTCTCTATCTACTGTAAGATGTGTTTCCTGTTTTTTCAGATCCTTCAGTGAAGCTTCTTCTCTTGCAGTATTCTGTTCCATTTCTATCAGTTTTTCTCTTATCACTGACAGTTTACTTTGTTTATCTCTCATAGAAATCAGTTCTTTTTCAGTATCTTCTATTTCTTTATTCAGATTCAGGAGATTTATGTTTATATCGTCAAGTCTTTCCAGGACATTTTCTTTCTGAAAAATTTCTTCCTCAAGTTTTTCTTTTTCTTCTTCTATTAATGTTATCCGCATATTTGCTTCTTTATATTTTTCCCTTGCCATAGTAGACAGTTCGTCATATCGGGAAAGACCCAGTATATCTGCAAGTAACTGTTTCCTTTCCCCTGCTTTTTTTATGGCAAATTCATCTGCTCTGCCCTGAAGAAGAACGCAGGAATTTATAAATGTTTCATAGTCCATTCTGAGGAATTGGTTTATTTTTTCCTGTGTAAGGGTCACGCTTTTCTGGGTAAGTCCTGTATATTCACCTGACTTTGGAGAATATATATCAAATTCCAGAGTGGATTTCGACGTTTTTCCGCTTTTGGAATAATGCCTTATAACTCTGTATCTGTCTCCTTCCACATCAAAAACAAATTCCACCATCATTTCTGTTTTCCCGATTTTCAGCAGTCCTTCATCAGGTTTTTTTTCTATGGAAGCTTTTCGCCCTTCTCCCCACAGAGCCCACGTAATAGCGTCTATAATGGCTGATTTACCATGACCGTTATTGCCGCAGAGGCATGCCATATGAAAATCCCTGAAATCCAGAAGGGGCGGCTCTCCGTAACTCATAAAATTTTTAAGCTGCAAACTTACAGGTATCATGTTTTTTTTGACTTTCTATTTATTATAATCGTGACGCGTAATGCGTAATGCGTATTTAATCCCGGGGCGTTTAGTTAAACGCCCCTACTGCTCACTATTCACTATTCACTATTCACTATATAATTCTTTTACTATCAAATTCTTCCAGTAAATTTTTTTCAAGTAACCTTGCATGAACCTTTATGTCTTCAGAGTAATCTGACAGATTTTCCTGTTCTATATATTTATCCAGAGCTTCCATAAAGGTAAGATTTTCGGAAATAACTGCTCTTTCCGTCACTTCCTTTTCATCTGCTTTTCTTATGATACCATGAACCCAGAAAGCTCCTTCCAGGGTATCTTTGATATCTTTCAGCCTGAGAGGTTCATTATAACAGTAATGAGTGAGATATATGATTCTTACTATTGCATTATTTATGTCTCTTCTATTTATTTCCTCTATAATTTCCCAGCTCGGATCCAGCATTTCTCTTACATCTACCTCTACAGTCACCATTGGTCTTGAAGGGGTTTTTACAAAACGATATTCAAGTTCTTTACCTTCCAGTTCTGCAAGTATAAATCCTTTTTCTTCATGTTCTTCATTGAAGTCTATTCTTTCTATACTTCCCGAATATATGACAGGAGGAGAAGAATGTTGATTAATATTTTGATATTTATGTATATGGCCCAGGGCTACATAGTCAAATTCTTTTCTTGCCAGGGTACTGGTCAGTATTACAGGGTCTCTGCCCAGAAGGGTTGTTCTTTCCGAACCGGAATATGTTGCATCTGCCATTGCCAGATGTCCTGCAAATATGGAAGGATATTTCGGCGACACAATGCCTGCAAAATGTTCTATCATATCATTACAGGTTTTTTGAAGTTTTTCATCTATTTCCTGAGCATTTAAAAGTTTGTAATCTTCTTTATCTATTAATCTGCTTTTGGTAGGCCATGGAAAACAACAGATCTGGATTTTCCCTTTTTCTTTCAGATCCAGAGTTAACATGTCAGGTTTTGACATTACATGGATATTTTTAATATTCAGTTCTGTAAATATATCCATTGGATTTGCTTTCCCGAAGGCTACAGGGTTGTCATGATTTCCTATAATTATAATTACAGGTATGTCTTTTTCTATTATTTTCCTGATAGACCGGGCAAATTCTCTCTGATGTGTAGGAGACGGGCCGGGAGTATGATAAACATCGCCGCATATCAATAAAAAATCTACTTCTTCTTGTATTGCAGTATGTAGAATTTTGTCAAAACATGATATGAAATCTTTAAATCTGGCGTGAAGTCCTGTCTCAGGGTCTGTTTTCCCGTAATTCTCCACTCCGAAATGTATGTCACCTGTATGGATAAATTTTATTGACATAGAAGCGTTAAGCGTGAAGCGTTAAGCGTGAAGCGTATGTCGCATTACGCATTACGCATTACGCATTACGACAGATCACCTTCCTCTATTTTAACTATAACTGCTGTAATATTATCAGGTCCTCCCGCTTCATTTGCTTTTTCTATCAGTTTTTTACAGGCACAGTTTAAATCGGGAGAGGAAAGAACAATGTCCATGATTTCTTCATCTGATACTATTTTTTTTGCCATATCTCCTGTAAGACCATCAGAACACATGATGATGATATCTTCTGGTTCCAGAACTCTTGAGAATACATCGGGAACTGTTGCTGCTTCTATGCCGAGAGCCCTTGTGATGGCATGCTGGAACGGGTAGTGCCTGGCAGATTCCATATCCAGTTCTCCTGCATCTATTAATTCCTTTACTTTTGTATGATCATTTGTAATAAGTTCCAGCTTTTCCTGTCTTAAAAGATAGATTCTACTGTCTCCTATATGGCCGAACCAGCCTTTATTTTTTACAACTGCCAGTAATTCCAGAGTAGTTCCCATGTTTTTATGTTGATTGAATATCTGTTTGTTTACTTTGTGAATGACCTTGCGTATATGATAATCGGGCTGTTTTTTTTCAGAGTAATATTTCTGCCAGTAATTATTTATTTCTGTTACAGTAGTTCCGCTGGCAATTTCTCCTCCGAAATGACCTCCCATGCCATCGGCAACTATAAAAAGTTTGTTCTTTAAATCTATACTGAAACTGTCCTGATTTTTCTCTCTGAATTGACCTGTATCCGTTAAACCTGATGCTTTCACTTTCTTTACCGCAATTTACCGACAGGGCAATATTGCGGATCCCTCCTTTACCTGTTTGATTGTTTCGTACATGCCGATATAAAATCTTCCTTTAATTCTCTTACAGACTGGTACCTCCCGAGAGGAAGTTTCTGCAAACATTTCATTACTATTCTATCAAGTTCTTTCTTTTCTTCTTTTCCCGGGGAAAGTTTTTCCATTAACAGAGGGTTTCTCATACCGGGAGGCACTATTGCCTGAGGAGTGCTTCCTGTGATATTTCTTCTCTGGTGCATCAGACCGACTATACCCGGGTCGTCATGGACAAAAGGTGTCTGTGTTGTAAGCAGTTCATATATAATACATCCGAGAGAATAAATATCTGCCCTGTGGTCAATAGGGGGGAGGTTACCGTCAAAAGGGTCGGGATACTGTTCGGGAGCAGAATAATAACTTGTCCCTACAAAACTTCTTGTTCTCTGATAATGCTGTCTTGTGCTTGTTGTAAGGGAAGAAACCCGGCATATGCCGAAATCTGTGAGTTTTACCGTTCCCTCTGATGTTATAAGTATATTTTCCGGCTTTAAATCACGGTGTACAATCTTTTTTTCATCCTCGTGGGCTCTCTGAAGTCCGTCACAAGTCTGGCATATTATGGAATAAATCTGTTGCCAGTTATTTATTTCACCATCCAGTAATTTATCTCTCAGACTTTTCCCTTCTACCAGTTCCATGGCAAAGACAAATCTATCTTCCGATATGCCGTGGGCTATGAATTCCACTATATTCGGATGGGGCTGAGGTCTGGACATGGCTTCAAGGGCGCTTACTTCATTATGAAAAAAACTCCTTGCTTTCTGATCCTGACAGAACTGCCTGTGCATTTTTTTTATTGCTACAGGTCTTCCTGTCTTAAGTTCTGTCCCTCTGTAGACAATTGCCATGCCGCCTTCTCCTATTATATCGGACGGCGAAGGTTCTGACGGCTGAAATCTCAGCCAGAAATCTTCGTAGCTGTCTTTATTATGTTTTTTTCTTTCTATGGCAAAGCCCAGTTTTTCCGCCTGGCTTTTCCAGTAATGTTCCCTTTCGTCTCCCTTTTTTTTGAAATCCTCCGACAGGGAAGACATAAAGGTTAATATACGTTCATCTATATAATTACTTCCTTTTTCCAGGAATTCCAGAAACAGTTTTTCACTTTCTTCTATCATGCCCCGTCTTCTATAGATTTCTCCTGCAGCAGCCATGGAAGGATATAGTAATGAATGATATGTTCCCGTAATTTCCGCGCCGGAATCACCGGGTATTTCTACCGACCGAAGTTTATTTATTTTTTCTTCTTCCCTTAACTGTGAAAGTTCTCCTTCGAAATTTATTATCTGATTGAACAATTTCAGAGCTTTATCCGGTTCATTCTGCATAAAATAAGTGGAACCAAGATAATATTTTCCTTCCAGATTATTCTGAATATTTATCTTTTCAAGTTCTTTTCTTGTATTCTCTGTTTTACCCATTTTATACTGTATCTTACTTAACTGGACAGTGAGGAGATTGTTTTCAGGAAATATCTTTCTTGCTTCTTCCATTACCTCTTCCGCTTTTGACAGGTTTCTGTCTTTGAGTAATTCTTCTGCCCAGAGTTTTAGATTGGTTAATCTGGAGGAATGGCCTTCCGGTGTAGAGAGTGCTATTCTTTCCAGCATTTCGAGTTTTACTCTTTCTTCACCGGGAAAATTGTTTATTGCATCCTGAAAAATTTTTATTGCTTTTTCTCTTTCCCGGGTTTCAATATATAATTTCCCCAGTCTTCTGTAACCGTCCAGAAATGCAGGATCTATTCTCAATATTTTCTGGAGCTTTACTATTGCTTCATGTTTTCTGTCAAGAGCCAGTTCAATCCTCACTATTTTTTTTAAGATATTCATATCGTCAGGCGATATGGTGAGAGCTTCTTCGAGTAATGTTAAAGCTTCAGTGTAAACCTTCTGTTTTATGAGGCCTTCCGAAATATGTTCTATACAGAGTTTTATACTCGAGTCAATGCCCATTCGTTCAGATGCAGATATTTTATCTTTATAATCTGTCAGTTCATTTTTTAAGTCTCTGAAGATATTAAGACCTTCAAAGTAATTACCCTTATTCAGTTCATTTTCTGCCTTCAGAATTTTTTTTCTTATATTATCTATATCTGATATTTCTTCGATTTTAATCTTCGGCCATTCATTCTGTCTGTCTGGTTCCATGACCTTTGCAAAGATCCATCCGAAAGCAGCGCCGAGAGCCATTAATGTGAAAAATTCCGTCACTTGAAATCACCTTTTTGTTGTGTTACCCGTGACGCGTAATGCGTCACGCGTGAATGTGATAGCTATATTCAGTATATAAAATTTCTTTCCTTCTATTCTTTTATTCTTTTTATAAGATCGAGGCAGAATTGAAGGTCTTCTATTCTTGCCTGTGACATTTTCTGTAATATATTATCATAACCTGTTCTGTATGTTTCTTCAAGTTTTTTTACTTCTTCCAGTTTTACCGTTATTTTTGCTATGGCTTCTTCTTTTGTAATATAATTTCCAAACATTGCATCCAGGGCTTTTCGTGAAACCCTCCATTCATTTCCTATTTTAACGGCAGGAAGTTTCCCGCTCTGAAGAAGTCTGTATACGGTATTTTTACTGATTTTAAGTTCTTCCATTAATTCTTTTTTTGTTAGATATTCACCCATGACAGGCCTCCATATATTACTGAGTTAAGTATAAATCTATTTTTTTTATTAATAATCTCTCCTCCATATATTACTGAGTTAAGCATAAATAATATATTATGCTCCCGTGACGCGTAACGCGTGATGTGAGGGAAAGGCCTCACTATATTATAACAGGGGAGAAGAAAATAGGGAATAGGTCATTTAAGGGGTTGTCAAGAAATAACCCAATCATATTTACGTCTATATCGTGACGCGTAACGCGTAACGCGTTACGCGAAGATGATAACCGTTCTAACAATTTGCCAGGGTTATTTTCTTACAGTCCCTAACAGTTGTGCCTTCAGGCGGTGTATTCATTATTTTATTTCTTTTTATTAAATCCTGTCACGATTGCCGAAACTATGGTAAATGCCGCTACAGATCCGAGTATTACTGATAGTCTCGTCCATTGCATCCCTGCTGTACGACGTTCGGAAACAAGCATAATAAGGGTTCTTATCCATTCTATGCCGGCAAGTAGAAGTAATAACTGTAAAACCCCTGTTGCCCATGGTCTTCTCAATGCAAGGAGCAATGGAAATAACAGTGATACTATAACAAGAGGATAGTATCCCCATCGGAAGAAATGCGCCCCTATGAGGAGAGAGCTTATAATTACCATTATAATTTTCACAGCAGTCATTTTTATATTATATCATAATTATGGATAATTTCCTTGACATTTATAAGTATAGTTTATATGAGGATTGCGTTTTTTTACGACAGGTAAATTCACCTTTACTGAAAATTATAGTT
>CAYSLJ010000228.1:0-8657 GCA_964431735.1 uncultured Synergistia bacterium
TTGACTTTTAGAAAGGGGGCGTGTACATAATCAAAGTAATAGCGGAAGAGCATCGTGGAAGGTGACCACGGATGTATTTTGCATTTTGAAATGCAGGCTACAAAGGGAGGAGGGCGCATTGTCCCTCTTGGCTCAATTCAAAGGGTTATGAGGGAGAGTATTGAGGCGGCAGCACAGTATATTAAAGCTCATCATGATGACCTGGGTATAAATGCCGAATGGAGAGAAAATTATGATGTGGCAGTTCTTGCAACTTTTATGGGTGTTCCCAAAGAAGGGCCATCGGCAGGTATAACTATTTTAACCGGTATTGTTTCTGCATTGAAGGGGGTTCCTGTAAGGCATAAGCTGGCTATGACGGGAGAGATTACTATTAAAGGTAAGGTTTTACCTGTGGGAGGTATAAAGCAGAAGATCCGTGCTGCCTGTGATGCCGGAATAGAGGAAGTTTTAATCCCTGAGGATAATGTCAGGGAAACACAGAATTTACCGGATTATATTCTGGATAAGGTAAGGATAACGCCGGTGAAGAATATTAAGGAAGTTCTGGATAAGGCTTTACTTGATGAATAATCGATGTTTATGTGAGAGTGTCTGGAATATCTTTTATTGTTTTTTATTGTTTTTTATGTTATATTATATAAGGGTGATAATTATGAAAATGCTGACTCCCACACAGGTAGCAGAGGTTTTATCTATCAGACAGCCTAAAGTCAGAGAATGGTTAAATAAAGGTTTACTTAAAGGCTGGAAGGTTGGACGCATATGGCGCATAAGTGAAGAGAATTTAGAGGAATTTATCGAAAACCATATGAATAATAAATGGTGTAATAGGAAGGATAGGACAGAGGCAGAAGATCCTGTCCTGCAGGTTATAGGTTCTTTTTCATGCCAATCTCTATCAAGCGAAAATATTGATGAGGAACTCTATGGTAATGTATAATATGAAGGCTATCTTTATAGATACGTGGGGATGGATTACTCTGGGAAACGGCAAAGAGAAAAGGCATAAGGAAGTAAGCCAGTTTTATAAAGAGATAATAAGAAAAAATATATTTATTTATACCAGCGATTATATTCTGGATGAGCTTATAACGTTTTTATTTAAGAGAATATCTTTTGATGAAGCTTCAGATTTTATAAAAGCAATTCTTAAATCAGGTGAAAGAGGTTCTATTGAGATAGAAAACGTTACTTCAAGAGATTTTACTTATGCCTGGGAATTGAGACAGACGTTTAAAGATAAGCCTCATATATCTTTTACTGATCTTACGTCTATGTCTATAATGAAAAGGCTTAAAATAAAACATATTCTTACAGATGACGTACATTTTTACAAAGTTGGTATGGAATTTAACTTATTGCCGGGAAATCCGGAATATTGAAAGATCTATAATATGGCAGTAATAAATATTTATTAAAAAAATAAAAACAGGTGGTTTATAATTATGAAACTGATTTTTCTTGGTACAAACGGATGGTATGATACTGTAACAGGAAATACCATATCTATTCTCTTAAAAACAGATAAATATAATATAATCTTTGATGCGGGGACAGGCATATATAAACTGGACCGGTACGTTTCTTTCGATGAAAATACCGATTTATATCTCTTTTTAAGCCATTTCCATCTCGATCATATTATAGGATATCATACTATATGTAAATTCTCCGGTTTTAATTCCCTGAAAATCTTCGGGCCTGAAGGTACAAAAAAGTGTTTTTCCATTTTAGCAGAAAAACCTTTTTCCGTGCCTTTAGCAGATCTCCGCTATAAGGTAGAACTCTATGAACTTCCCGAAGATTTATCTAAGGTTCCCTTTAAGATAAAAACTCTTCCTATGTTGCATGCCGATCTCACTCTCGGCTATAGACTGGAAATAGAAGATAAAATTATTACTTACTGTCCTGATACAGGATACTGCGAAAATGCCTTAACTCTTTCTAAAAACTCTGATATTCTTATGGCAGAATGTTCCCATAAACCGGGGCAGTATAATGAATCATGGCCTCATCTCAATCCTGAGACTGCTGCCAGAATTGCTAAAGAAGGAGGAGCAAAGAAACTCTTTCTTGTTCATATGAATCCCATGTTCTATGAAACACATAAAGACAGGGAAGATGCTGCTTCTGTGGCAGGGAAGATTTTCCCTGGAACAGTTGCGGCAAAAGACGATATGGAGATAGAGCTATGAAAGATTTTGCAGTAAAAATATTCAAACTCATAAATGAAAAGAAATGGGATGAATTGCTGGAATATTTTACAGAAGATTCATGTTTTATTTTTCCCGGTTCTTCATCTCTCGGAGGAGTTTATAAAGGGCTCAAGGAATTGAAAAGGTTTTTCAGGAAAATGGCCATAGCAGTTCCTGATATCACTTTTAAGATAATAAATATTATAGCCAGTGATAAATTCATTGCAGTTCAATGGGAAAATAAAGGTAAGACACGTAAAAAAATTGATTATGAAAACCAGGGTGTTACAATTATGGAAATTGCCGGTAATAAGATTATAAGTATGAGGGATTATCTGGATACTGAGAGGATTATTGCTTCAGGAAAATAATTTTTAAGGGAGAATGGACTTGTTCTACCAGTTACGCGTCACGAGCAATGGCATTAAGTTAAGGAATTTGATTTTCCCTACCTTGAGGAGGGATTAATGGAGGGTGTCATGGGAATGAACTTTCTATTCGCCCCTCTCCTTACCTGTTACAATACTGTGTTTCTATTTTTCTTCATGATATTCTTCTTCTGTATTAATATGCCAGATCTTATCTTTACCTGGTATATTATTTATAATATGTTCTACTGCCGTAATTGCTGTTAACATAGAATGATCCTGGTTATTATATCTGTGCATGCCATTTCTGCCTATTAAAAATAAATTCTCAAATTTATCAATATATTCTCTTATAATATGAAATTGATCATAAGTGCCAAAATATGCAGGATATGTTTTAGGTTCTCTGATAATAACACCATCAATAACATCTTCTTTATTTATAAAATCAATTTTTACAAGTTCATCTATTGCAAAAGAGATGAATTCATTATCTGCCATATTCCAGAGCATGTCTCCTTCATTACAGAAATACTCAAGCCCGATCCATACAGTATGCTCATCTTTGACCATATAGGGACTCCAGTTATTAAAAATTTGAACCCTTCCGATTTTTACATCACTTTCCTGTATATAAATCCAGTTATCGGGAATCATATGTTCTTTTTCTTTTATTTTCAATGATTTAAGTAAGAGTCCAACTGTTATAAAATCACGATATTTCAATCCCTGTGCCACTTCTCTGACCTGTTTCGGCACAGTCTCCATAGCTCCTATTAAATCTCTTACAGCCATAGTAGAAAAAAAATAATCGCCTTTAAACTCTTTCTCCACACCACTGTCATTCCTGACCTTTAACGTAATTATAATGTTTTCTTTTACATTCAGAGCTATCCCCCTGTGATTTAAAAATATTTCTCCTCCTTTATCTGTAATTATTTTTGCCACTTCTTCCCATAGCTGACCCGGGCCAAATTTGGGATATATAAACTGATCTATAAGGCTTGTTTCCGTGTTTTTTTGAGATAGTGAAGTATCCCTGAAAATTATGCTTTTTACGGCATGGAGTAAAGCTTTCTTTACAGATAATCCTTTTATTCTCTGGGCACCCCATTCCGGTTTAATCATCCTGCACGGCACACCCCATACTTTTTCCGTATAATCTTTAAAGAATGTACTATATAATTCTTTTCCGAATCTATTAATAAAAAAATCTTCAAGAGAATTTTCTTTTACGGGAAACAGAGAGGCATATATATAGCTGAGGCCAATTTTTAACATACGAATAAACCCCAGGTTCAATATGGTATTTTTATTAAGAGATACGGGGTAATCAAAGAATTTTCTTAAAAAGAATATACGCGACACTCTTTTCCTTACAAGCATTATATTATCCAGTTCCTGAGGTTTAAGATGTCCGTTCTCTACAGGGAAAATATTAAGCCACCAGTTCATTATCTGTTCAGACCTGGAAAAAAACCTGTGTCCTCCTATGTCTATTCTATTTCCTTTATAATTTATTGTTTTTGATATACCTCCTATATGAGAAGTCATTTCAAAAATAACAGGTTTAATGTCAGTTCTGACGAGAAGTTCATAAGCAGCAGTAAGACCTGCAGGACCGGCACCTATAATAATAGCCGTTTTTTTATCATTGCTCATATGTAAAAATCCTCATTTATCAATTTTTTGATAGTTTATATATAATAATATAATTATTAGTACCCGGTTCTTCTATTTGTAACTCTATATCATATTTTCTACCTGTATAACTTATATACCGTGATGTGATAGAATTAAAATAATCGATTTTTTCCGCCCATACTATGAAATATGCAGGAGGATGAGAGGCAAAAGAGTTTTTCTGATCTTCTTCCATACCTCTGGGAACAGGAACAATCATGGTCATAAAGCTTGGATATCTTGTACAGCATTTCCTGTTGGAAATAAAATAAAGCAAATCCCTGTATCCGTAATCACTTACTACATAAATACAGTCATCACGATTTGTATGACTTTGAATATAAAGCCCTACATTTTCAATATATTCTCTGTCAAACCACCGGCCCTGACGGTATATAATATTGCCGAGTTCTGCCAGAGCCTGAACATGAGGAATAAGAATAAGAGAAAAATTTATAGTGAAAATAATAATAATAATCAATGAAACAAGTTTAAGATTACGCCAGTTTTTAAGCAGGTAATTTACTATATATGCCGATACAATACAAAACGAAGGAAGAAGGATCATAAAATAAGCATTTGCCAGATATTTCCCCATAAATCCTCCTGCAGCCCACAATATAATAAGTATTCCTTCCGTACTTCTATATTTATATATAATATAAATACATGATGTAATTGCCAGAAGGTAAAGTAATATTATATTCTTTCTAAATATTGTATCTAATATGGAATTTAACATTCTCGGCTTTGCGACCTTTGAAAAATAATATTGAAGATGAACTATCGTTTCGTAAAAATATGGCAGTGCACCGGCATAAAAGAGATAAAAAAATAAAATCAGGAATACAGCAAAACCTCCTGCAAATATACACAGGAAATCAAAAACTTTGATTTTTCTTTTTAATACAAGCCAGAACAGGTAAGAAAGAGGGAGAAGTATTTCAAATAAAACATTGTATTTAATAAAAAAAGCTACAGCAAAGGCAATACCACACAGGAATAAAAAATACTTTCTATGGCTGTCACTCTGTGTTTTCATAGCTTTGAGAATCATATATATTGCTATGGTAACAGGAAGTACTGTAAATACTTCACACACGGAACTTAACCCGATAATATCATTATTCGATGCATAAATACCATATATAAAGGTTATCACCAGAGGCGTATTACCCGGGAACATTTCTGAAGAGATAATAAATACCATTGTACAGGTCAATAAAGAAATTATTATAGTAAATATTTTTATTGTTAAAATACTATGAGGGAATATAGACAGAATTGCTGCAAAAACCAGATACAATACAGGTGGTTTAAAATCCCAGTTATCTTTATATATTACCTGGCCTCTGTTAATGGAATCCGCTACGGAAAGAAATACCGATTCATCACTTACAAATATATAGTTATTAACATACGGTATTCTTATAATTAAGATAAATAGAAATATTATTAGTAACCATATAATTTTTTTATTCATGTTCTTATAGCCTGAGACAGACCATACTGGCCCATGTATAAATGGGATGGTATAATTATGTTACAAATTTTCCTTTACATTATTTCTGAAATATTGCTCATCTGCCAGATATTCACTTTAAAATATTTTAACACTTGACGGAAGTAACAAATTCTCATATTTCGTTGTAAGCAATTATGTTATAACAAGCTCTCCCTCGATAGTCATATTATCTTCAAGAAAAACCTGGTAGTTTCTTTTATTCAGAATTTTTACTTTCCCTTTTAATTTTATGTTTCTGCCAAATTTTACGTCTCCCTGAACTGTTAATCTTTCACATTCCAGAAGGGAAGGAGAACCGGAGGGAAATCTGTCTTCTAACTGAGAAATCATTTTATAATAATGTGAATCCAGGTCTATAATTATATGAGGGAGTTTTCTTTCCAGGTTGGGTATTATCTGGAAATCTTCTGTAATGATAAATGCATCTGATCTTATGGCAAGCAAATCATTTGTTCTTTTTACAGGAGCAAATCTTTTGCGGGGAACTCTCACTGCCTGCGAGTTTTTAAAGACAGAAATAGCACTCCCCATAGCTGTTTCTAACTGATAAACAGGTGCAGTTTTATTGTCACAGGGATTAACGGTTTTTTTGTTACAGATCATGGGAAGGCCCAGAATATTATTCTGTTTATCCATCAGATTTTTTAATGATGAAAGATTAATCCATAGATTATTTGTATTGAAATATTTATATTTTTTTATATCCTGAAAGCTTTCCTGCTCTTCGGAAGGGCATTGAGCTACTTCCCTGAGAATAAATTGCCCGTCTTTCATAACTGCAAGATGCCCTCCCTTTTTATCTGCTTCTGTTCTGTCGGCAACTTCCATCATAAAAGGAATTTCTTTTTCTGCAAAATATCCCAGAATTGACGTGTCCATAACTGCCCCCAGATTATCTGCATTTGCTACGAACATGTATAAATATCCTTTGTTCAACAATATATCCAGTATACCTGTTGTAACAAGGGAACTATATATGTCTCCATGACCTGGAGGATACCATTCCAGATCCGGTGTATCAGGATACAGGACAGGGCATAAATCTTCCTGATTGATTTTCGGAACCCTGTTTTGTAAAAAACTCTGTGGTATATTGTTTTGAAGGTTATATTTTTTTAATACACTTAAACTGTCTTCATCTGTAGCAAAACTGTTCATAAGCATAAGAGGTATTTTACTTGTCATGGCCTGAGTAGCTATTATATCCAGAAAAGTGAGATTATTTTTAACCTTCAGGAGTGATTTTGCTCTATCAAGACCCATGCCTGTTCCAAGACCGCCGTTCAATTTTAAGAGAATTGTTTTCTTTAGAGCCTTATTACCTGTTTCTCTCAGACCTGTGGGAAAAGTTTCCGTATCCGGTAAATTTTTTACCGGTTCGATAGAACTATCAGGGATTAAACCTGACTCTCCTTCTATTAACTGATTATAATAATATTCAAAATTTTTAATAACAATATCAGGTATCTGTTCATTTTCCATTTTATTTTTAAAATTTAAAAAAGACATTTTGACTGAAACACCTCATATAAAACAGATTTTTGCTCCATAAGACATTCTCTTTTTAGAAATAAAAATCCTTTCACATTTTACTAATTTTACCTGGATAAAGTTTGATTTTTTTTGTATAATTTTATATAAAAGACCTGATACGTGTGCTGTGAGGCGACACAGGACGAATATATTTTTATACTTACTGACCTGAGCATAAGCATGTAAGACAAGTCTTCCTCTCGTCATGCGTTACGCGTTACGCGTCACGAAAGAATATATATTATTTATGCTCACCACAGTAATTATATGGTTATGGGTTTCAGCCAGAAACTATCAAAAAAAATTTGGAAGTGATTGTTATGTTATGGCCTTCATATAAACAGTTAATCAAGGATGGCACTTTTCAGGAAAGAATCGATAAAGCTTATAAAATAATGGAAAACTGTACTTTATGTCCCAGAAACTGCATGGTAAATCGTCTGAAAGGGCAGAGAGGTTACTGCGGAGCAGATGATAAACTTGTTATTTCAAGCCACGGAGCCCATTACGGGGAAGAAAGTCCTCTTGTCGGCCGCAGTGGTTCGGGAACAATATTTCTGGCAAACTGTAATTTAAAATGTATTTTCTGTCAGAATTATGATATAAGTCATTTAGAGAGAGGTTATGTTAAGACTTCGAAGGAGCTTGCACGTATGATGATTGACCTTCAGGAGGAAGGATGTCATAATATCAATTTCGTAACCCCCACTCATTATATGCCTCACATAATTCATGGGATCAAAATAGCTGCAGAATCCGGTCTTTCAGTCCCTGTAGTGTGGAACTGTGGAGGTTATGAAAGAGAGGATATGATAAAATTACTTGACTCTATAGTGGATATATATATGCCGGATTTTAAATTCTGGGATAGAGAAGTGGCCTTAAAACTGGTAAATGCAGGAGATTACAGAGAGAGGGCCTGTGAAGCTTTTAGAGAAATGCACAGACAGACAGGTGATCTTGTTCTGGATGAAAAAGGGCTGGCAAAGAAGGGTATGCTTGTAAGGCATCTGGTTTTACCGGAAAATATGGCAGGAACAAAAGATGTTATGACTTTTATTGCCACAGAATTATCGAAAAATACCTATGTAAATATAATGGATCAATACCGTCCATGTTTTGAAGCAAAAAAGGTAAAAGGCATGGGCAGAAGGCCAACAGATGCAGAATATGCTCTCGCTGTAAAAGAAGCCCGGGAAAGCGGAATTACAAGGCTTGACAGGAAAGAAGACAGGCTTCAATGGATGTTTCTCAGTGACCGGTGAATGGTTCGAAACTACGTGTCACGCATCATGACGATTGCGTTTTTTTACGACAGGTAAATTCACCTTTACTGAAAATTATAGTTAA
>CAYSLJ010000229.1:0-8628 GCA_964431735.1 uncultured Synergistia bacterium
GGAAGAGCCTCACACACCGGAAGGTATTTGATGACTTTTCGGATAGGCTCTAATTCCGGCTGGCTGCTAGCAGAATGTGTTATAATGTACAGGAATTATGAAATGTTGAAAACTTTTCATTAAAAGCCGGCTATAATATATAATATATAGTGTATTTCATAACTTGAGTAGTCGTGATGCGTAACGCGTAACGCTTGACGGGTTTAATCCCTGCGCATCACGCATTACGCATTACGCATTACGAGATCATTATGTACGGATAGTTATGAAACTAACTATTATGAAATTACGCGTCACGCGTCACGATTTTAAAGGAGGACTGTTCTTATGAGAAAAGTATTTTGTCTGTTCTTTATCATTCTGATAGCAGGTTTTCTCTTTACCGCAGGACTTGCGGAAGATAAAGAAACTTATTACATGGGTCATTATTTTACTTCCAATCTTCATTATCCGGGAGAAAAAATTCCTCTCAGTCTGAGCCTCTATTCTTATAATCTCAGGAAAAAAGGAAATTTCAATGACGATGTAAATATAAAAATCTATAAAATTCCTGCAGATTTATCTTCTGATAAATGCGATGATTTTATCGCTAAAGAAAAACCTTTAGAAGAACTGGACGAAACGGTTACTATGGAAAATTATTCTTCGAGTTACTGGAGTTGTTACCATAGTCTTGAACTTCCACCTCTTTCTTCAGGAAATTATTATATAATCTGTTCCACAGATAACGCAAAATCTTCAGGCTCTTTTCGCGTAAGTCAGATTGCCATGTCTGCAAAATCTTCAAAAGAATTTATTTTATTGTTTGTCCAGGATCATAAAACAGGTAATCTTCTGGAAAATGTGGATATAAGCGTTTATCTTACAGGAGAGACAAAAAAAATAAAAACAGATAAAGAAGGAAGGGCCATATTATATTACAGGGATTTAAAAGCTTCTCCCGATAATATAAAGATAATTGCCTTTAAAGGAGATGATACTGCGGAAATAAATATTTCCTCTTTTACCGTGGCGAAAACCTTTAAAGGTTATATATATACGGACAGACCTGTTTACAGACCGGCACAGAAGGTAAATTTTAAAGGGATTCTCAGAATGGAAACAGGTTCTTCTCTTGATTTTATAAGAGATGAAGTCAAAATTTCCATCTATGATCCTCAGAGTTCCGAAGTATATAAAAATACTCTGAAGACAGATGATTTTGGTTCCCTATCAGATAATTTTACCCTTAAAGAAGAACCTGCGCTGGGTAATTATTCAGTAACATGTCTTCATCCTTCAGGCCAGAAAGCATACGGCACTTTTCAGGTACAGGAATACCGGAAACCGGAATTTGAGATAAATATAAAACCTGACAAAAAACATTATATTCAGGGAGAAAAACTGACATTTAATATGGATGTGAAATATTATTTCGGTTCCCCTGTTCCCGATACGGATTATACCTATGAAATATACAGAAGTTATTATTATCCTTATTTCTGGAATTACTGGTGGGAAGAAGATATTCTGCCTTACTACAATAATTATTCAGGGGAATTTATATCTTCGGGAAAAGGTAAAACTGATAAAAACGGTAAAGCCACTTTTATCTGTGATGCAGCAAAGGCGGACTATGATGCAAATTATACTGTTACTGTGAGAATGACGGATGAAAGCCGCAGAGAAGTTACAGGTTCTGCGGGGGCACTTGTAACGGCAGGTGCATATTACATTACCGTTACACCTGAGAAATATTTTTATGAACCGGGCGATAAAGCTCATGTGAAGGTTGCGACAAAAGATTATGACGGAAAACCTGTCAGTTCCGATATTACTTTAAATCTGAAATATGAATTTTATAATGAGAAACTTGAAAAATGGGAGTGGAAAGACCTTGACAGTGTAAAACTGAAAACAGATGATACAGGCATAGTTTACTATGACTTCCTCCCCGATAAAGACGGATATTATCAGCTTGAATGTAACGGCCTGGATGTTTATAAGAATGAAATAAAATCTACCGGCAATATCTACTGTTACGGAGGAGGATATTACAACTGGTACAGATTTACGAATATAGAAATAATTCCTGATAAAAATATGTATGATACAGGAGATAAAGGGAAATTCTTTCTCGTATGTCCTTTCCCCGTAAAAGCCCTTGTCTCAGTCGAAGGAGAAGAGATTTTCAGCCAGAAAATAGTTGATTTCTCTAATAAAACTGCATCACTTGATGTGGATATAACGAAGAAACATACGCCGAATTTTTATGTTACCGTAAGTTTCTTCTATGAAGGAAATTTTTATTATCAGACAAAAAAGATCATATGCCCCTCAAAGGATAAATTCCTGAATGTATCGATTGAATCTGATAAAGAGAAATACCGCCCCAGGGATACGGCAAAATTTATTCTGAAAACTACCGATCAGAATAACAGGCCTGTATCGAGTCAGATTACTATGGGGATAGCAGATGAGTCCGTCTATGCAGTTGTAAATGATAATACTCCGAATATACAGAAATTTTTCTACGGTTTGAGGAAAAATCAGGTTGTTACATGCAATTCAAACGGAAATATCTACGGGAGAGACTCTTATTACGGTGACTATGACGGTTTGTATGATATGTCTATGC
Organism: uncultured Synergistia bacterium; assembly: GCA_964431735.1. Classification (GTDB taxonomy): domain Bacteria; phylum Vulcanimicrobiota; class SpSt-956; order SpSt-956; family JAKJGF01; genus CALARM01. The sequence goes on from CAYSLJ010000229.1 coordinate 2,618, forward strand.
CTCCTCCGTGCCCTCCCTGTGTTAAAATGGAACTGGGCGATACTCCAAAGCAATCTGCAGGTAAAACTCAGGTCCAGCCCGATTTTACCCGTTCCTTTTTCCCTGATACGGCCTACTTCAATCCGAATATAATAACAGACGAAAAAGGAATTGCAGAAGTGCCTGTGTCCATGCCCGATACTCTTACAACCTGGAGAGCCACGGCCAGAGCAGTGAGTAAAGATACGAAAGTCGGCGAAAACACTAAAAAAGTCACAGTCACTAAAAATCTGCTTGCAAGACTCATTACAACAAGGTTTTACACGGAGAGAGATGAAGCTGTAATAACAGGTGTGATACACAATTATCTTAAGAGTGAAAAATCGGTTACGGCACAGCTTGAAATTGACGGCGGAATGGAACTTTTAGATAAAAAAGAATTTGAGATAAACATTCCGGCAGACGGTTCGAAATCCGTTGACTGGAAGATAAAAGTAAAGAGGGCAGGAGATGTTAAAATAAAACTCACCGCCCTTACTGATGAAGAGTCCGATGCGGTGGAGCTTACGGTTCCCGTTCTTCCTCACGGAACGGAAAAGTATGTTGCCGCAGGAGGAGTCACAAAAGATGGGGCGGAAGAAATTCTTACTCTTCCGAAAGATGCGGAAAAAGGCTCTGCAAAATGTATAATAACCCTTGACCCGTCTCTTGCTTCTACGGTGCTTTCTTCTCTTGATTATCTTGTAGGCTATCCTTACGGATGTGTGGAACAGACCATGAGCAGATTTCTTCCCAATGTGATAGTCACAAAAACCCTGGGAGAACTTGATATATACAATGAAAAAATGAATAAAGAACTGCCCGATATGGTAAAGAAAGGTTTTGAGAGGCTTTACAATTTTCACCACAGTGACGGCGGCTGGGGATGGTGGGAAAACGATGAGAGCCACCCATATATGACAGCCTATGTCGTCTATGGTTTTACCCTTGCGAAAAAAGCAGGGTATTCTGTTGATGAAAGCAAGTTGAAAGCCGGAATTTCATGGCTCAGAGAGCATTATAAAAAAGAAGAGAATCTAAATACAAGAGCCTATATGGCTTTTGCTATGACAGAAGCGGGTGAGGACTGTAAAGATTTGCTTGAAGAGCTTTATGGAAAACGTGAAAAACTGGACAGTTACGGGAAAGCTGTTCTTGCCATTTCCCTTTCTAAAAGCGGATTGAAAACAGAAGCAATGGAAGTCGTTAATTTGCTTGAAAAAAGTGCCGACATTTCCGGCACGACCGCCTGCTGGTCAGGAATGACGGGCAGCCACGGATGGACGGATAATTCAGTTGAAACTACGTCTTATTGTCTCACTGCCCTCCTCAATATAAAACCTGATAGTGAACTTTTGTCTAAGGTTGTGAGATATCTTTCAACAAGCAGAAACGGTTCTTACTGGTATTCCACAAAAGATACTGCAGCGGCTGTCATGGCTCTTACAGGATATATAAAGAATACTAAAGAGATGAACCCTGATTTTACTGCTACCGTATATCTTAACGGTACAAAGATGGATACTGTTAAATTCACGAAAGAAGATGTCGGAAAAGAAGGACATAAAATAGAGATACCTTTTGACCGGGGCCTTCTTGACGGAGAAAATAAGATTCGTTTTGAAATGACAGGTAAAGGGCTGCTTTATTATGCGGCATATATGAAATACTATACGGAAGAAGAGAATGTAAAATCCCTTAATTCAGGCTTTAAGATTACAAGAACATATTATCTCTTAAAGGCAGGGGTAAAAGATCCTGATAAAGAGAAGATAAAACTCGGCAGTAACGGTAACATAGAAGTAAAAAGCCAGGATATAATTCTTGTAGAGCTTGATATAACAGGAGCTTCCAACTATGAATATATAATGATAGAAGACCCGAAGCCTGCAGGGTGTGAGTATGATGAAAAGCAGAGAGAGAATTATACAGACTGGAATTACTGGTATGCCCATAAGGAATTGAGAGATGAGAAGATTGCCTATTTCTGCACATATTACAGTGCAGGAACAAGAAAGGTAAGTTACAGATTAAGGGCAGAGACGCCGGGGATATTCCATGTAATGCCTGCCAGGGCGTCTGCTATGTACAGTCCTGAAATAGGCGGTAACAGTGATGAAGTGATAATGAAGATTACATATAATAAATAATCAATTGTGCACCTCCGGCATATCTGATAAAATATAAATAAGGACTATGCCGGAGGTGTTTTATTGAGTGCAGATCCATTGAAGAAGATTTTAGAATTTATCAGTCTCCACCCTGCCAGTCCGAAGGCTATGCCCCATAAGGAATAAACCAGCAGCAGAAGTATAAAAGGCAGCATTATGAGTTCCTGATTTATATGAATATAAGTTGAAAATTTACGTATAAATTCAATAAGTGCCGTAAATGCTTTACTCCCTCCCATAACCCAGACCAGTCCGAATTTATATAAAACAATCAGTAAATTCACCGAAATTGAAGCTATAAGATTACCGGTTAAATTAAATCCTGTTATAAATAATATACCTTCTATTATAAGAGCTTCCAGGAATATAAACAGTGCGGCATTTATATTGTATCCCAGAAGCAGTTTTATAAAAGCCGTAATAAATCCTATAATGAGAATAATTCCTTTTTTGTCGATTGATTTTCTGGCACACATATAAATACATATATTCATTCCTACCATGACATTACCTGTAAAGAAAAAATGAAGGGCATGGAGATAATTGCCCAGCGTAATTTCAAGGGCTCCGTTAAGACCTGCCAGAACTCCTGTCAATGCTATTTCTCTGCTGGTAAATTTCATGGTTTACACCTGTTTTATTCTTTCTTTATCTATAGCTTCAAGGGGGCCAGTGTTTTTTATATAATCTGCAACTAAAAGCCTCACCGGTGGACCGTCTTTAACTTCATTTTCATTCCGCTCCGCAAAAATCTGGTTCCAGTTGCCAGTACTGTAAGTGGTAGTAAATCTGTAACTCCTGTCTGAATCTAAAGGCTGCCCTCCCACAGTGATTTCCGTTACCCTGCTTCCTTCAGGATTTGTCGGATTATAGGACATTTCAATACCGGAAACCTGATATAACCCTTCATTTTTCTTTTCTCCGAGTAATTTATTCACTCCATCTTCAAGCAGCTTTTTTATATCATGTCCTTTTACGTCCCATGTCTCAACCCTTGCCTCCGTATCTTTACCCATCCACGGTGCAGTATTCACCAGATCTCTCATGGTAATGTCACCTTTGGGAAGTATATTTGAACCGGTATTTTTACCTCTCTGTGCGAAAAATTTGCTGTCAATTATTGCTATGTCGGCTCCTGTTTCTTTTCTCATGGCATCGGTAATAAGATTTCCGAGAGACGAATCTACGGGAGTTTTTATTTCATGGGTAAAATCAATTTTAGAATTATTTAATTTTTCACCGAGAACATTGTTTTTTTCTCTGATATAATCGTCTTTAATTTCTTTTATGTCTCCGTCAACAGGATTTTCTCTGTCTACCGGTACAAGTTTATGGTCTATATTAACTATTTTCTTAGAGCTTTTATCTACAGTCAGTGTCAAATCGCCAAGATATAAGGGAGCAGTTGTGACATCGTCATGGCCGATGATGCCGGCATGAACTATTCTGGTGTGATTGACTTCCACTTTATCGAATGTAGGTGTATGAGTATGTCCGCCTATGATAAGATCTATTCCTGAAACTTTTCCTGCAAGGTCTTTATCTGATACCGTATCATGATGATATTCCGTAGAAGTGTCAAGGCCAAGATGGGAAAGAACGACTATATTATCTACTCCTTTTGATTTAACTTCTTCCACCGATTTCTTTACTGCTTCAACAGGATCGGTAATATCTAAATCCTTAACAAGACTGGGATCTACCTTCTGAAATCTTTTCTGTTCCGTTCTCACCCCGATAAAGGCAATTTTAACACCTTCCACATCAGCTATTATATAGGGGCTCATTCCTTTAGTATTGGCCGATATATAGGGGAAGTCCGACTCTGTTATAAGCTGTTTTGCTCCTTTTACACCTTCGTTATCGTAAAAGTGATTACCTGTAGTTGCAATATCACAGTCTCTTCTGTTCATTAAATCCACTTCTTCACGGCCTCCGAAAAGAACTGAAGAGAATGTATGGTCCTGCCAGGCATCTCCGGCATCAACCCAGAAATCATCGGGTTTTATTAAATTGGCCACTGAAGGCATGTTACCGTGAACGTCATTTGTATGTTTTATATTCAGAATAATTTCGTTATCTGTTTTATGACCCATAATTTTTTTCTCTATAACTTTACCATTTATATGAAGAGTTATATCGAGAGGTTCATCTTTAGAAGGAGAAGATATGGTAACAGTGTCTTTATCATTAAAAATTGAGTCGTTTTCATCATTTCTTTTAATTCCTTTTAATATGTTGTTCTGTCTCCCGTAATCTACTTTCCCTATATTCATAAATCTTCTCCTTTAGAGTTATCATAATCCATCTTCGTTATATTAACAAAAATATAACGATAAATCAATGGAGAATTCAATTTAATAATAAAAAATTGATAATATAAAAAATGAAAAAATTATCGGTGCCGGTAATGATATGGAAAAACGTTACAATTTATTTACAAATTAAAAACAGTTTCTTAATAATTCAGTGGTAAAATACAGAACAAAGTAAAATATGATAAAAAGGAGTACCTTTATGTGTGATATATGTCCTGTCGTACTGGCAGGTTTTCTTGATAATAAGATAAGAAGATGGCTTCAGAATCCGCGAACAATACTGGAACCTTATATTAAAGAAGGCATGACAGCTCTGGATGTCGGCTGCGGACCCGGATTTTTTTCCATAGATATGGCTCATCTGGCAGGTAAATCAGGCTCTGTTATATGTGCCGATCTGCAGGACGGCATGCTTGAAAAAATAAGAAGAAAAATAAAAGGAACAGATTTAGAACATACTGTTAAGCTTCATAAATGCGGAAATAACGGAATAGGACTTACGGAACAGGTTGATTTTGCACTGGCTTTTTATATGGTTCATGAAGTGCCTGAGCAAAAAACTCTCCTTGAAGAAGTAAAGTCAATACTGAAACCGACAGGACAATTTTTAATAATAGAGCCGAAATATATTCACGTTTCGAAAAAGGATTTTGAAAGAACACTTGAAACAGCGAGAGAAGTCGGATTTAAGATAGCAGGAGGGCCGGACGTTTTTTTAGTCAGTCGGCGGCTTTAATCAACAGTTAAACATCTTTGTTATAGAAGCAACACAGACATTTACGCGGATTTAACGTATCATTACTTCCTGATGTAGCTTTCTTTGAGGATTTAATTGCTTCCGGTGTTACATTTAATTCTGAACCTGTATGTATAAATTCACCTGATTATGTAAAATTATCTGCTGAAAAAATAATATTCTTCAGGCCCGGAAGACAGAAGAGAAGGATTGGTTTCTAAAATGTGACTGCTATTCAGTTCCAGTGATAGTTTTCGGCCTGTGTCATTCCCCGGTTTTTCTTCAAACATCGCCAGAACGCCGTTAGTATTGGCTTTTAAAGTATAATTGTCTCCTGTTTGACTGTCATGAAGAGTATAACTTTCCAGATGTTTATTTATTGATCGTTCCTGAATGCCGGCATAGTTCGTTTTGAATGGTATAATTGTTTCTGCGGCAGGTTTTGCACCGATTGATATTATATCAGATGTTTTAATATTTTCTTCTATTAAAGGTTTTCCGGAAGCAGTAGATTTTATTTTCCCCGCCCCTGAATATTTTTGTAATTCTGTTGTATTGAGTCTATTGTGAATGTTTCCTAACATAAAACAATTCTCCCTCAGATTTTATACTCATCCATGATCAGAATAACATATATATATGTTAAAAGTAATATTTTTTTGTTAAATTTTTGTTAATATTTTTATATGATCTGTAGATAGTTAATTTCATAACAACAGACATGACCCGAGCATAAACATGCAATAAGAGTTTTCCTCCCGTCACCCG
>CAYSLJ010000230.1:0-8572 GCA_964431735.1 uncultured Synergistia bacterium
ATTGACTAGACCAGAAGTCGAGTGACTAAGTTATACCGGATGGAGACACCATAGGGTGATGCTCTAGCTCTATGCAACTGTCGTGGCTCTGTAAACAGTCCTGTCTGGGAAGGGACAGTCAACCACAATTATCCGTAAGGAGTAGCCGGTATAACATTGGCGAAGGGCACATAACAGGAGACATCCTGACTTATCTCTCTAAAGGAGATTTATTATGATCTATGTCATATCTAAAGATGGTAAACCCTTAATGCCTACAAAAAAAACAGGCAAAGTAAGGCATCTTCTCAAAGACGGCAAAGCAATTATTGTAAAATACGAACCTTTTACAATACAATTGCTCTACGAAACAACTGAATATACACAGAAGGTAATACTCGGTATTGACCCTGGAGCAAAAAAACTTGCTCTCACTGCGATTACAGAAAAAGGAAACATATTATATCAGGCAGAAATAACACTCAGACAGGATATAAAAGAAAATATCACAAAAAGAAGAACCTTGAGGAGAGCAAGAAGACAGAGAAAAACTCCATACAGAAAGAGGAGGTTTCTAAATCGTAAAAGGCCTCCCGGATGGCTTCCACCATCGATAAGAGCAAGGCTTCATACTCATTATCAGATGGTAAAGTCTGTAGCTTCTATTTTACCCATCACTGCAATAATACTCGAAGTGGCACAGTTTGATACTCAGGCAATTATAAATCCAGATATAGAAGGAACAGAGTATCAGAACGGACAGATGAAAGGGTTTGACAGTGTAAAAGAATTTGTAAAAATCAGAGATAATTTCAACTGCCATTATAAAGAATTAAGAACTGATATTATCTGTAATAACAATCTGGTCGTAGATCATATCATTCCTAAAAGTAAAGGAGGAACAGACAGACCTGATAATCTTATTACTACCTGTGAAAATCACAATATCAAAAAAAGCAATCTCTCTTATAAAGAGTTTACAGGTAAAAAAAGACCCAATATTATATCTCTTAAAGAAACACCTTTTATGAACATTCTCAAAGATTATCTTCTTCCTCTGTTACAACATATTGCACCTGTAAGGTACACTTTCGGATTATACACAAGAAGAAAAAGGAAAGAATTCTTCTTAGAAAAATCTCATCTCAATGACTCTATTGCTATTACTGAAATAAAACCTGTAGAGATGCCACAAGGGGGCTCTACCAGCATCTATCACATAAAACAGGTGAGAAAGAAAAAAAGAAGTTTACATGAAGAGATTGCAAGAAAAGGACGGACTAAACCAAATAGAACTTCCAGGAGAAATAGAAAAAATATCAAATCTGTAGAACAAAAAGGATTGAAATGGTCCTTATGGGATAAGGTTTATATACCACAACTGCAGAAAACAGGTTTTATTTCAGGATTTACTGACAGATGGGTTTATATTCAGAGATTAGATGGTTCTTATTTACAGTTGAGTCCAAAATATAGGCAGAATAATACAAAAAGGCTAAAACTTATCTATAGGAATAATAATTATATTTGCATGGAGGAGAAATCTAATAATAGAAAGGACTCCTCATTCATCTCCCACTAATCGCTACGTTCTACTTCGCGATATAGAGGGAGAATTCTGAGGTCTTTTAGTTAAATTTACCGTCACATGTCATCAGAGAGGCATATTTCTATGCCTCTCTGATGTTTTTCTTATTTTACATCAGTAAATTTCATTCCGAATACTTTAAATAGAAAAGCATAAATATCACTGTATTCATCAATTACTTTTGATGTAGGTTTTCCTGCTCCATGACCTGCTTTTGTTTCAATACGAAGAAGGATCGGATTATCTCCTCCGTTTTTTTCCTGAAGTGTGGCGGCGAATTTTTTTGCATGAGCTGCAACAACTCTGTCATCATGGTCTGCACTCATAATAAGTGCGGCAGGATATATAACACCGTCTTTTACATTATGTAATGGTGAATAACGGTAGAGAAAATCGAAATCTTCCTTTTTATCGGAACTCCCGTATTCAGGTATCCAGTAATGACCTACTGTGAATTTATGATACCGTAACATATCCGTAAGAGGCACCTCACAGATTACTGCTCCGAACAATTCGGGACGCTGAACCATACATGAAGCTACAAGAAGTCCACCGTTACTTCCTCCCTGAATGGCAAGTTTTTTGTGCGATGTATATTTATGTTCAATCAAATACTCACCTGCTGCTATAAAATCGTCGAAAACATTCTGTTTGTTCTGAAGCATACCTGCTTTATGCCATTCTTCTCCGTATTCTCCCCCGCCCCTGATATTTGCCAGTGCATACACTCCTCCATGTTCTAACCAGAGAAGAAGATTTGTTGAAAAATATGGGGTCATACTGGCATAAAATCCTCCGTAACCGTAAAGTATGACAGGGTTATTCCCATCATAAACAAGTCCTTTTTTACATGTAATAAATATAGGCACAGAAGTGCCATCTTTTGATTTATAAAATACCTGTTTTGTTTCATAAGGGGAAGAGTCAAATTTTATCTCGGAACTGCGGAAAAGGTTTAATTTTTCTTCCGTAAAATCATAACGGTATATATTTGAAGGATATAGAAAAGATGTAAAAGAAAAAAACATTTCTTTATCTTTCATTTCACCATATATAGCTCCTACAGACCCCGGAGCGGGAAGTGTTATTTTACGGATAAACTTACCTGACATATCATATATGCTTAAAAGAGAACATACATCATGCATATATTCTATGACAAATTGATTATTTACAGTAATGACAGATGACATCACATCAGACTGTTCCGGTACAACTATATGCCAGTTATTTCTATCAGGATTATCAAGATCAATAGCAATAATCTTACTTTTAGGAGCATCAAGATCAGTTCTAAAATAAAATTTAGAACCATTGTTATCTATAAAATCATAAGATGCATCATCTTCATCAAGAAGTCTTATAAAATCACCATCACTGTCTGTTCTGCGATAATAAACACGATTTTTTGTACTGGTGCCGGAGGATACAATTAATACAAGATATTCTCCGTCGTCTGTAATAAAAGGATAAAAACCCATTTCTTTAGAGTCAGGTCTTTCGTAGATCAGTTTATCTTCTGACTGAGGAGTAGCAAGTCTGTGCCAGTAAACACGGTTATATTTAGTCTCATCTTCTTTTGCCACTGTCCCCGGTTCAGGATAGCGGTTATAGTAAAAACCTGAATTGTCATGTTTCCAGGCAACTCCGCCGTTTCTTGACCATTTTATAATTTCCTCGCAATCTTTCCCCGTGTCAGTATTACGAATCTTTATTTCCTGCCAGTCACTTCCGGATGTAGAAATACCGTAAGCAATAAGAGTTCCATCATTACTATAAGACACTCTGTTTATAGATACTGTGCCATCTTTGCTGAATTCATTGGGATTTAGAACAACAACAGGCTCACTGTCGAGACTTTTCTGCATATAAAGGATATATTGATTCTGAAGTCCGTCATTTTTATAAAAGAAATATCTATTTCCTTCTTTACGGGGAGTCGAATATTTCGGGTAATTCAAGAGTTCAATAAGTCTCTTTTTTATCTCTTCTCTTTCATTGTCATTATTCAGATACTCAGAGGTCAACTTATTTTCTTCTTCTACCCATGACATGGTTTCTTTTGAATCAGGATCTTCAAGCCAGCGATAGGGGTCAGAAACCTTTGTGCCATAATAATCATCTGTTATATCATCCATTCTGGCAGAAGGATAAATAAATTTTGCACTTAGAGGACAGGTCATAATTATTATGAGTATGAAAAGCAAAAATTTCTTTATTATCATTATCAATTTCTCCTTAATTATTAAATCGTGACGCGTGACGCGTGACGCGTGACGCGAGGATTATACATACTTTGTTACAAAATACATTGTAAAAAACGCAACAGGTGCAGGAAAAAATTACCATTACAGAGTATAATAACATCTATAAAACAAATATGCAATAAAAAAACCTATGACATCCAGAGACATAGTTAAAGACACACTTAACTTCAAAAAAACTGACAGAATCCCTATGAATTTTTCCTGTACTGAAAATTTTCAAAAAAAATTCTGTAGATATTTTAATATAAAAGAAGAAAACATCATTTCAAATCCTCTTGTAAACCATGTCAATTCTGCCATTCTGGAAAAACTGAACTGTGATTTCCGAACGGTGAACCCTTTTTATAAAGAAAATTTCCCGTTAAACCTCTTCCCCGCCTGTGAAGATTTAAAAAAAGCGGATCTTGCAGAGGTTATATCTTACAGGTGGCCTGAAGCGGATATGTTTGACTACAGCACTGTTACAGAACAATGTGAAACATATAAAGATTACTGTATCATAACAGGTAATCCCGGCACAGGCGATTTTCTTTATAAAGCAGGCTCTCTATACGGCATGGAAGATATGTATATGGGACTGATACGACATGATCCGGTACTTATAAAGATTTTTGAAAAAATTTCGGATTTTTATTATGAATATAACAGACACATCTTCGAAGCAGGAAAAGGCATGATAGACATAGCATTTTACGGAGATGACTATGGAGGTTACCATGGCTCACTCATAGGTGAAAATACCTTCAGGGATATACTGAAACCTTACTGGGACAGACAGTTCACCCTGGCAAAAGAATACGGTCTTAAAATAATGTTTCATTCCTGCGGCTCCATAAAGAATTTATTACCTGTTCTTTATGAAACAGGTGTGGATATAATAGATCCTCTGCAGACAGATATAAAGAACATTAATCTGGAAGAATTAAAGAACAATTTCCACGGAAAAATAGCCTTCCATGGAGGCATATGCCTTGAAAAACCTTATAAAGATACATATGAAATCAGAAAAGAAGTGAGAAGGGTTTTGTCTGTTATGTCAGAAAGAGGAGGATATATTATGGCACCGACTACAATAGTTACGGAACATATCCCTGTAGAATATGTAACGGCCATGTATGAAGAAGGATTTATATGGTAAATTTTATACTATTTTTCAGGAAGATTAAGCTGAAAAATTTAATAAAAATTTAACAAAATTTTAACATCCATATAATTGCACCTTATGAGATAACATGTTAAAGTATAAAAGAGATTATCATGCCATAAAGAGAGGTATATTTATGAAAATTAACACCACTCCTCTGAACCTTACAGGTTTAACATATCAGGCCAAAGCGATTAAAGCGAGAGATACGGAACCTGCGGAACCGGAAAATAAAATTACTCTATCAGGTAAAACCTTCCTGAGTGAAGAAATTACGGAAAAAATGCCGAAACTGATAGAACTTCCTCGATGCGGAAAATATCAAAGAAGCAAAACATTTATAATGGAAGACGGGAAAGGATCTACTATAACAGGAACTAAAAAGGCCGGTTCTTCGTCACCTGTTGCACTTGCCATGTTCGATACGGAAAAACCGGACATTTCAGAACATACCTCTTTATTGAGTAAAATAAAAAAATTGACACTTAATCTCACAGACAGGATAGCCGGTCATTTAATACCATCTACCATACTGGACAGTATCCCTGACGGGCGACAGGACAGAGATTATTCCTGCGGAGCCGTTGCACTTCAGACAGTTCTTACTTACTGGAAAGGAGAAGAATATTTCGAAGAAGAGCTTATAGAAATGCTCCATACAACAGAAAACGGCACCTTACCGGAGGATATAGTCAGGGTAGCTAAAGAGCAGGGACTTTCTGCGGAACTTAAAGAAAATATGACCATAAAAGAACTGGAAACACTGGTTGGCGAAGGAATACCTGTAATTGTAGACGGTCAGGCATGGCGTGATGATAAGGATAAAGAGAAGCCATGGACAGATGTGTGGGAATCAGGCCACTATATGGTTGTTATAGGATTTGATAAAGAAAATGTATATTTCGAAGATCCGTCACTTTTCGGAAGCAGAGGTGTTATGACCAGGGAAGAATTCAATGACCGCTGGCATGATTACGAAGGCCCCGTACCATTCAACGAAAAAACAGCCAGAGTATACAATCACATGGGCATAGTCATAAAAGGTGATAAACCATCACCGCCGCCGGAGTTTGTTCATATAGACTGACTATCTTCTACTCACTACTCACTTAGGATCTGCCTGGAAATAACTACATCATAGTTACAGTTTATATCGTGACGCGTCACGCGTAACGCGTTACGCGAGGATACTAATTGTTCTAAACATTTGCCAGAGTTATTTTTCTTGCAATACTTAGGAACTGTCTGAAAATAATTACACCATAGTTATAATTTATATCGTGACGCGTCACGCGAGGTTACTTATTGTTCCAACAATTTGCCGGAGTTATTTTTCTTACAGTCCTTAGTACCGTAACAGGTAAAAGGTTACCCATAAAAAGCTTCTGCCTGGCAGGCTCTGGAGAAGAAAAATTAGTTTTTTCTATAGTATTAAAAATTAAATAAGGGTTAATTTATTGTCTGTAAAACAAATTATATAAGGCAAATTATTTTTCTTCGTAAGAGCCTGTCAGGCAGAAGCTGATAAAATGGTTACGAACTTATCTGGAGAGGTACTTAGGAGTTGTAAAAAAATAACCTTATCATATTTAAAATCGTGACGCGTAACGCGTAACGCGTTACGCGAGGACAAAAACCATAATTTTCCAGAGTTATTTTCTTACAGTCCCTTATTATAAAATTTTTATAAACAGGAGATTTTTATTATGAAAGATCATGAAAAGCCTGTCATGCGAACCGGGAATTTTGAAGAAGAAAGGCAGAGGATCATAGAAGAATATAAAAAAGGTAATTATTTGAAAACTATAGCAGATTATGCTATGGAGGAAAAAAAGAAAGAGGAGAAAGGGAACAATGAAAATAAACAATCAGAATCATGAAGGGATGCACATAGGAAAACTTTCGGAACAGAGAGAAAAAATATTAAAAGAAGTCTGTCTTGATAAAGATAAAATGGATTCATTTATGAAAGAGGACAGAGGAGAAAAAATATCTATTAAACTGGATATGAATAAGCTCAAAATTTTTAAAAGCTCCGGTTCAGAAAGAGACAGCGTACCATGTCCATCCCATAAAGAAATAAGTGTAAATTTCGGAGATATAAAAGGAACCCTTACAAGGGTAATGCAGAGATTCAATGCAGGTAAAGACGGAACTATAAGCAGTCTGGATATGGATGGCTATATGCTCCCGGCCAATGAAGGTCATGTATCACACATGTGTCTTACATACGGCCTTTATCACAGCGTAAAAGAAAACTATCTGGAAGCAATAAAAACTTTTGTGTCAAAGATGCCATCTGCTAAATTTACTGTTCTCACTACAAATGAAGCAGACAGAAAAGAACTGAAGAGCTATATAGAAAAACTGGCAAAAGAACAGATAATTACCAATCCTGAAAGGGTTAATATAGTTAATTCCGATGAGAATCTTTCCATATGGGCCCAGGATTCGGCTCTTGTTGTCGGGAACAGGGTTATAGAGCAGGACAGAATAGGTTTTCCAGGGCCAGGCGATAAAACTGTAGCAGAACAGGTGGCGAAGGCAAATTCCGGCGTAAAATATGATAAGATGGAAGGTATATATATTGACGGAGGCAACCAGCTTGCCACAAATGATAAACTTTTTGTAGGGTCTGATGCCATAGCCTTTATGGTGAATAATATGAAGTCTTATCCGAAGAAATATAATAAAATAATCGCAGATCTGAAGATAGAAGGAGCAGAGAACATCACTAAAGAAGAGCTTGCAAAGCTGATGCTTGACAGAACATTTCCCCATCAAAAGGTCATCATAGTAGGTTATCAGGGAGAACAGCCTGCTTTTCATATAGATATGGCTATGACACCTCTGGGCAAACCGGATCCGGAAACAGGGAAAGCAGTTATAACTATAGGAGATCCCTCAATGGCCACAGGTATCCTTACCGATATAAAGAAAAATAATCCTGAGAAATATGCTAAATATGAAGAAGAAATCAAAAAGAAAATTGCCCGTGCCCCCGGCCACCCCCTTGATCAGCTTATGAATACGGTAAATAGAGATGGTGACCTTCAGACAAAATTTGATGCCATAGCCAGCGGATTTGAACAGGCAGGTTATAAAATAGAAAGAGTCCCTTATCTGGGAAGTACATCCACAAGGGGAGTACCATGGATAACCTATAATAATTCCGTAATAGACGGTGATAATATATTTATCCCGAATTTCGGCATACCGGAACTGGATGAACCGTCAAATAATCTATATAAAAAATATGGTTATACCCCTGTACCGCTGGATATGACTGCCATAAGTTCCCTTCAGGGAGCAATAAACTGTATTACAAAAGTAATTGAAAGACAGTATAACAGTCACGAACGTAACGGGTAATACCGTTTAGCTGTCAACTATAGTGCTTTGCCCGGTGCTCCGGAGCAACGAAGTCCCTGAAGGGCAAAAAATATCATGGCAGCACAGATATATTTTATTTATTGACCTGAGCATAAGCATGTAATAAAGGTCTTCCTCCCGTAACACGTTACGCGAGGATACTAAGTACCTATCCGAAAAGTAATATTTATTCTACACCCTTCCGGTGTGTGAGGCTCTGGA
>CAYSLJ010000231.1:0-8403 GCA_964431735.1 uncultured Synergistia bacterium
TCGGAAGAGCCTCACACACCGGAAGGTATTTGATGACTTTTCGGATATGCTCTAATTACCGCAACAGGTAAATAGGTACCCAAAAAAATATGGCACTCACTCCTGTCCCTGGCCGGGCTCTGGAGGAAAAGATATGCCGTATTAAAAGAGAGTTATAAATTATATAGATGCAAAATATTAAACGTCTAAAAAACCAGTTTGTCACGCAACAGGATCATATCTTTTCCGGAAGAGTCCGGCCAGGGACAGGTTTTAATATGGGTACTAACTTATTTGGAGCGGTACTAAGTTTAAAAGGAGGTGATTAAATATGGGAAATACTATAGGTTCAAGTTCATCACCATCAAAGCCGCCGCCGACAACCCGGAACAATACTTCCACCAGACAGGGAGTTACACAACAAGAAAGTCCGAATAAATCTGTACCGTCAACAAATACACAGGATAAAACAGATATAAGTCATGATGGAAAATCTTATGCCACAACAGGAGAAGGCAATGTAGATATGGGCGATACTTATGTAGCCATAAATGCAGAAGCAACCAGGCCTGTTCATATATCTGAAGACGGAGCAACTCAGGTAAATGCCTATATAGGAACGGACAATTTCGGAGGGGTTCAGAGCGATGCTGATGGTTTTAAAGCAGGAGTAGAATCTTCATCAGGTGCAGGCGTTACATATGAAATAGCAGATCAGAATACAGGAATAAAAACAGTGTTAAGCGGTGAAGGCGGTATTGCCAGCGGTATAACAGTTGACAGACATAGCAGTATTACAATGACTGAAGACAGTATGTCATTTTATTTCAGTGATATAGCAAATGCATCAACAGCAGCTTACCTGCAGGCATCAGGTCTTATAAGTACACTGAACGGAAGCGGTATTGAATTCACAGGAGGGGTCAGTGCCGGATTCGGGGAATATTCACAAAGAACGATGGGACTTTCTATGTCACCGGAAGATATCAAAGCGGAGCTGGGACTCAATTATGGTATTGGCTATGGCTCTGTCAAAATCACAATAAATCTTGACGACCTCCCAATGGTTCAGGACAAGATTGGAAATATCTTCGGCATTGATAATTTCAGTGAAATAACAGGTAATCTCTCCAATGCCCTTGCTACAGGTACAGATTTTCTTGCCGGTGCAGGCAATGGTATGTGTGACACCATAGGTAATATGGCAGGCAACCTTGCGTCATTTTTCTCTAATAGAGGGTGAATTTATATCATATATTCCGAGCAATCTATAAAACAGGAGCAGTCCGGAAAGAAAGACTTTCATGGATGCTCCTGCTGTTTTATAGATAAAATCTATTACCGGCAGAGTGGCGGACAGGTAGGTCCTCCGTTATATTGAGTCGGATAACAATTCTGTGTAAATATACCTCCACCACCTGCTACGGCAAGTAATTCATCTTCTGTTATTTCGGACATTTTATTTTCAGACGGATTGGAAGGTATGAGAAGATACTGTAACTTCGGGTTTGCCACTACTACTTTTAATTCGGAATCTGCAGGTATATCTATATTGAACTCTTTTTTAAGAACACCTTTCGGATCTTTTACAAGATTTTCTTTAAAATGTTCATCTTCCCAGGCTTTTCTTATTATTTCTCCATATATTTTTTGCATATCTGACATAAAAAAATAACCTCCTTAATAGTCATTCAAATTATTATAAATTCCTGAAATCTATCCTCCTTTCTCTCTTTATAGTGAGTAGTGAAAAGAACAGGACATTACTAACTATTCACTGTTCACGTTTCACTCCCTCTTAATTATAGATTTTTATGAAACCGGATATAATCTATAATATAAAATTTCTATAAAAAATTAAACTAATCCTTCTTTCTGTATCAAAAAAATAACTGTTACAATCTGGCATTATTTACCCTCTTGCTACTCACTGATTTAAATTATTTAGATAAACTGCCTGTAAATAATCTTTAGTTAAAGATTTATTTTACGCCATTAAAAATGAAATTTCCTATACGTTTAAATTATAATGGGAACATATGAAGAAATTATGAAGAAATTATGAAAAAATTGTAAAAATTTAAGCTACAGGATAATTTTTGAAACATATTCCCCTGAGTGGTGCCAGGTTCACTGTTATAAAAGCTGTCTTTCTGCCAGCTCTTTAAAAGGTCCTTCTACCTTTATCAATTCTTCGTATGTGCCTGACTGTACAATTTCTCCTCTGTCCATCACATAAATCCTGTTTGCTTTTACTACTGTGCTTATTCTATGGGCTACTACAATTCTTGTTATATCCAGTCTATCAAGATTTTCTGTTACAGTTGCCTGTGTTTTGTTATCAAGAGCACTTGTAGCTTCATCAAAAATAAGTATCTTTGGCTTTCTGGCCACTGCCCTTGCTATGAGTATTCTCTGTTTCTGTCCTCCTGAAAATGTGTCCCCTCCTTCACTTACACAGGTATACATACCCATGGGCATGGATTTTATATCTTCGTCAAGACCTGCTATCTTTGCTGCTTCCCATGCATCATTTATGGTAAGGAGAGAAGAACCGATAATATTATAATAAATTTCTCCTGCCATAAGGGAACTGTTCTGAAGTACAACACCTATCTGATTTCTCACAGAAGTAAGATCCAGTTCTTTAAGTTCTCTGCCGTCATAATAAACCCCACCCTGCTCCGGTGTCTCAAACCCGAGGAGAAGTCTCATAATAGTTGACTTACCGGCTCCCGAAGGTCCTACAAAAGCAACGAACTCGCCTGGCTTTACAGAGAAGGTCAAATCTTTCAGGATTAAATCACTATTTTTTTTGTATCTGAATGACAGATGGTTGACTTCTATGTCACCGCTTATTTCCCCCGGTTCATTTTTATCCTCATCAACTTCCGGAATAGTTTCAAATATTGGTTTCATTCTTTCTATGACAGGAGCAATATTGGTAAGAAGGGCTATAGTCATGCCCAGTTGCATGACAGATACCATAAAAGAGGTAAAAGCAGTATTAAAGGCAAGAAAATTTCCGCCTGATATAACTCCATGACCGGTATAAATATCTGATGATATGACAAGAAAAATAACGATTGACGAAATAAGGAGTATAACAGAGTTAAAGATTTCATAAAAATTCTTAATATTCTGAATTTTAAAAGAAAATCTCTTCTGAAGTCCGAATTTCTCTGCCCACTGAGTAAAGGCTCTGCTTTCAGCACCTGCAACTCTGAGTTTTGTTATACCGCTTATAAGCTGAAATACAAAACTGGAAATCTGTCCCTGAAGGGTGAGTAAATTTCTATAAAAGGACAGTTGAAAATATGTAGTAAACATTATGACAAGGACAATAATAAAAGCAAAAATAGCAGCAACTAATGCAAGGGAGGTGCTGTAATAGAATAAAAGAAAGAAGTTGAACAATGCATATATGAATGAAAGAAGTGACGGTAGAGTAAGCCCTGTAAAGAATTCTCTGCATATGCTATCAAAACCCAGGGATCGTGAAGCAAGATCTCCTGATGAATATTTTCTGAAAAATGAACATGGCAAAAGGAGAATTCTGTCCCATATGGCTGATTGTATGGTCCAGTTCATTCTGCCCTGTATTCTTATAAGAGAAACACTCTGCAATATCTGAAATACTGCTACAGCAACAGCACTGATAAAAAGAGCAATAGAAAGTTCCATAATATGACGGTCTTCACCTGAAGGAATAATATAATTAAAGATAACACCTGTTGCTACGGGAGTAATCATACCAAGCAATCCTACAATAACAGATATAAATAAAAAATTTAACATATCGGATTTACAGTATTTCAACCCGAAGCTTATAATATCTGCCAGAGTAATGGCCTTGAACGGTAAAGGCGGATAAAACATATAAGCGTGAAGATGAATTTTAGATGCAATAGTTTCTGTGATTCGACATTTCCTGTTATCTGCAGGGTCAATCATTTCATAACCGCCTGAATATAAAGGCAATAAAGCGACAGGTCTATCATCTTCCGATGAGAAGCCAAGAAGAGGGCCATTATCTTTTTTCCACCAGTTTTTCTCAAGAGTAAGTTTTCTGTGTCTTACCTTTGAAGCTCTTGCTATAGCAGTAACAGGATCTATAAGCTCTTTATCGTATTCGAAAAGAGGTTCTTTAAAGACAATACCTGTTTGTTTACCTGTTATCTGACAGGCGATAAAAAGTTTGTCCTTCCGTCCGGTCTGATAAGGAAGAGGAATTTCTTCCATAGTAGACGCCAGTCCTGATACTGCATCACTCATAGCAGAAAGTTCTGTTAATTCTTTTTTTTCAAGTTGTTCT
This sequence comes from uncultured Synergistia bacterium, assembly GCA_964431735.1. GTDB lineage: Bacteria > Vulcanimicrobiota > SpSt-956 > SpSt-956 > JAKJGF01 > CALARM01. The sequence goes on from CAYSLJ010000231.1 coordinate 4,295, forward strand.
TTTTCATCTATATATTCTTCTACCAGTTTTATCTTTATAAAATCCAGGATGAAATCATGAAATTGTTCCATATAAATTCTTTTCGAATCGGACACGACATATGTTTCCGTATTGAAGGTTCTGACTTTGGAATCTTCTTCTGCTTTCAACCAGAGAGAAGGGGTAACAGGGAATATGGTATCTTCTTTAAAAGTCGACAGATCGTCTCTACCCATGAAAGAAAAAGAACCTTTCAAATTTTTTATCCACATAACCGATGAAGAACTTAATATGGCTTCACCTGATTTTATCGTAATCTCTTCATCAGGTTTAACTACTTTAAATCTTTTTACTCTCTGAGAAAGAGTGCCTGTAAAATCCAGTATCCATTTATCAATATAAGGTGACAGACCTTCTTTAAATTCATCTATTTTAATCTTTATAACCTCTGTTCCTGTTTCGCCTGCAGCAAGAAAACCGAAGGTATCAAAAGGTTTGAAGCCAAAGAAAGCTCCTCCTTTTTCTATGGTGCATATATGGTTTCTCGGGCCTGTAATAACTCTATCCCTGAGATAAACTCCGTAAATATTCACCTTATGTTCTTTAACTATCCAGATATAATCGGTATCGTCAATAAGAAAAGGGTTGTTACCGCCAAGATGTATTAATTCGGTGAGCCGTGAATCGTGAGCCGTGAGTTGAGGAATATTAGATACCTCTCTGTCATTATTTTTTATTATGTCATTATTATTTTTATCCATTTTGTATCTCCATATATATGATGCGTGATGCTATAATCGTGACGCGTAACGCGTAACGCGTGACGCGTAAATTTCACCCTTCACCCTTCACGACTCACGACTCACAACTCACGACTCACGACTCAATAAATCTGAACAAGGTTTTTATAAAGCCCATGGTCATCTTTTACAAGTTCGTCATGTCTTCCTCTCTGAACTACCCTGCCTTTATCAAGAACTATAATTTCATCACAATCTTTTATTGTACTCAACCTGTGGGCTATTATGACGGTGGTACACCCTCTTTTTCTTAAATGTTCATCTATCTTCTTTTCCGTAATGGCATCAAGAGCACTTGTAGCCTCGTCAAGTATCAGAATTCTCGGGTTTGTAGAGAGAGCTCTCGCTATTTCCAGTCTCTGTCTCTGGCCGCCGCTGAAATTTCTCCCGTCTTCCTCTACAACAGAGTCATATCCTTTTTCTTTTTCCGTTATACCATCATGGATAGAGGCATCTTTGGCAGCCCTTATAATATCGCTCTTAGGAATTGACTGATCCCAGAGACTTATATTTTCGCTTACTGTTCCTTCAAAAAGCATAATACTCTGATCTACCATAGCCAGGGTATTATGTATAATCTCTGCAGGTATTTTTTCTACAGGTTTATCATCAAAAAGTATTTCTCCTTTCCAGGGGTGATAAAGGCTGCATATAAGTTTTCCTATTGTAGATTTACCGCTACCTGAAGAACCGACAAGGGCAACCCTTGCTCCGGGTAATAAAGTAAGATTAAAATCCTCAATCAGAGGAGGTTCCAGAGGACTGTAGCCGAAAGATATACCTTTAAGTTCAAGTTTTCCAGATAATTTTATAGACGTATCTTTAATTATATCTTCCTTTTCTCCATCTATATTATAGCTCAGAATATCATCGAGTCTGTCCATATCGCCATGGACTTCCTGCATGGTACTTCCCAGGTTTACTAGCCTGTTAAAAGGTGTCATGAAACAGCTCATAAGACTTTGATATGCTACAAGTGTGCCGGCTGTCATATGACCTTTTATAATGAGATAGGCGCCAATAGACAGCATGACCATTGTATTGAGAGAATTCAGGAATGACGGAATAACTGCAAGAAACTGGGTATATACATTCAATTCCTGTTCTATATTGATCGTTTTAGCAAAATATCCTGCCCATCTTGTATAGAAATCTCCTTCTGTACCGCTGGATTTAATGGTTTCAATATAACTCAGGCCTGCCATGGATGTTCCCATGAGTTTTCCTCTTTCCTGAAGGACTCTCATATTTCCGTCTATCCTTTTTCTTCCTATATATCTCAGGGTAAGAACATTTAAAAATACAATAAATAAACCTGTAATGGTAAGGTAAATATTAAAGGTAAAAAGAATAATAAGGTAAAAAATACACATAATAATATTAAGTATGTTCGGTGCAAACTGCTGGGCAAGCAACTGGGAGACTTTATCGTTTATGGCAACTCTTGAGCTTATATCGCCGGCAAATCGCTGTGTAAAAAATTCAACAGGAAGATTAAGTATATGCCAGAAAAATTTGCTTGAAGTGCTTAAAGAAAGTTTCGTTTCGAATCTTAATATATAATAGGTCTGAAGATATGTAAGTCCTCCCTGCAATATGGCAGTGATAATTATGCCGATTATAAGAGGCCCAATAATATTCTCCATTCTATTTATAAGAATATTATCTACAAAAATCTTCATAAACATAGGAATAATAAGACCGGGAAAAACAAGGAGCAATCCTGCAAGCAAAATATAGATAATTGCTGTTTCAGAACCTTTAAGACGGTTGAGAAGTTTTTTGTAGAGATCCGGTTTTCTCCCTCCTTTTATGAAGTCAGGCCCCGGCTCAAAGGTAAGTACAATACCTGTAAAGGATCTGCTGAATTCATCTTTTGATACAGTTCTCGGCCCTGCGGCAGGATCATTTAAATACACACAATTTTTCACAACACCTTCCACTACAAGAAAATGGTTAAAATTCCAGAATACAATCACAGGGAATTTAAGTTTTAATAGCAAATCTACTCCGGGGGCTTTAAAAACCTTTGTAATAAGGCCGTATTTTCTGGCGGCTTTTAATATATTTACTGCTTTACTGCCATCACGGGACACTCCGCAATCTATCCTCAGTTTTTCAAGGGGAACGCTTCTTCCGTAATAGGCCAGGATAATAGCAAGTGATGCGGCGCCGCATTCTACAGCTTCCATCTGCAGTACTGTAGGGGTTTTAACTCTTTTATTGATTATCGTTTCTTTATTCATATATTTATTCTGTAGAAGGGAAAAGAAGATCTACAGGATGAATCTTTTTTAATATTACAGTTCCTTTGCAGAGGGTTCCGCTGTATATATGAGGTCCTCCTCTGCCTGATGACCATTTTAATTCTCCATTTGCATCACAGGAAAGTTCTACATGCACTTCCATTGAAGGGCCGCGGGATAAAAACATAGAAACCAGTTCTTCATTACCTATAACCTTCATCATACTTTCTCTGGTTTCAGGGAAAACATTTACAGATTTTATTTTACCGGGGATAAAGCCATAAAGATCTTTTCTGGCTGTAGACGGTGAAATTTGAACATCCATGGATGGTTCAATTGTTTTATCCGTAGCGATAGGTATATACAGTATAGCCTCCATTGTTTCGTCAGGAGACTCTATAACTGCTATGGTCTCATATTCTTTTATAATATCACCGGGTTTCACGGTTAAATCCAGTATTTTTCCTCTTACAGGGCTTCTTATTTCCGACAGTAATATTTTCTTTTCATTCAATAAAGTCAATCTATTCTGTAGTTTCTCAATCAATTTACCATTTTTCTCTTTATGTTCATAAAGTTTTTCTATTTCTTCCTGTATTTCATTAATCAGAATCTCTATATCAGAAATTTCAGGTCTCATAACCTTTCCAATCAGTTGATCAGCCGTAACAACATCCCCTGTTTTCACATTTAATTCGATAAGAGAGCCTCCTGTCATGGAAATAACTTCCTTCAATCCTCCTCCTTTCAGAAGGATGCCTTCTCCTGCAACAGTAACAGGAATGATACCTGCAATTAACCAGCTGAAGATTACCGCTATTATTACACCGAACATAATAAGAGCAAGCCATCCCCTGGAATCAGTTATGGTGATTGCCTGATCCAGTTGTTCAGGAGATGATAATTTCTGAAGCGCTTCCTGTCTGAAAAGCTTTTTTTCAACCATTGTTATAAATAATCCTTACCTTTATATGAGAATCGTAACGCGTAACGCGTGACGCGTGACGGGTGGTTCGTGATGAGTGACGGCTAAGGACTGTAAGAAAAATAACTCCGGCAAATTGTTAGAACGATTAGTATCCTC
>CAYSLJ010000232.1:0-8255 GCA_964431735.1 uncultured Synergistia bacterium
TGTTCAAGGGATTTTATTTTGTCTTCATATTCCGTTTTCATTTTATCCATGAAATTGGCCACGTCTTTTACTGTGCCATCCAGTTTTTCTTCTGATTTTTTTGCTTCAATAATCTTGCTCAACATATCTCTGGAACTGTCTACATTGTCTTTTAATTTCTTGAAATCACTGTGGTACTTATAGGCAAGACATGCAGTGGTAAGAAAAGCCAGAGGCAAAAGTACATAAACAAGAATAAAGATTATAAACATAATATCCCTTTATTTAAAAATAATGTAATTTCTGATTGGCTCTATGATATTATAAATTATAGTTAAGAATTAGTGAAAAGTGAAAAGTGAAAAGTGAAAAGAATAAGATATTACGCACTGTTCACTTTTCACTACTCACTTTTCACTTTTCACTCTAATTATATTCTTAAAATGAAAAGAGGTCAATAAAAAGATTTTTCATTAAAAATCAAAAGGGCATGGTTTCGGCGGGAATATGTCTTCCTTAACAAGGAAGGCTCTGTCTTCATCAACGAGCCGGGATGTAACAGTTGCCGAAAGTTCTAATTCACGATGTCTGAGGCGGCACATATCTTCAGATGGCTCAGATACGGAACCGCAGGCGCCTAAATTATCATGCTTGCACCCGCCGCCGCAGTAGTACTTTGCAAAACAGGAGGCACATAACCGGTTCACTGTTAAAGGACTTTTTTGATATGCTTCCCTGTTAAGATGTTTTTCAAAAACACTTCCCAGTTTATATTCTTCCTGGCCGACAAAACGATGGCATAGATAGACATCGCCGGCATAAGAGACACCGACAAGACCGAGGCCGGCACCGCAGGCATGGCGTTTTTTACTGTTATGAAGGAGAGTCATTATCCCGTAATATAATGCACCTCTGTCTTTGAGGGTTTTTAATGCCTGACTGTCTCTGGCTCTGATAAGGTTTATCCATGTTTTTGTTTCCTTTTCCATTTCCTGAAGAACATTCACCGTATCTCTTGCAGCCTTTGTCCTGTCTTCTGTAAAGAGTGAGCGAGATGCAGGCATAACCGATATAGATTTAAATCCGATTTTTTTCATAGCTTCTTTTACTATTAATGGATCTGTGTCCCCTACAATTACGGCGTGGCCCGGCGTTTCAGGCACTGCTTCAAGCAGTTTTTTTATTTTAGGCACAGTGCAATCATATGAACCTTCCCCGTTTGCATAGGGACGCTGCGTGTCCTGTAACTCTTTCGTACCGTCAAAGCTGATCATTGCATTTATATTATGTTCTTTTATAAAAGCAATTTTTTCATCATCCAGAAGTGTGCCGTTGGTAGTAAGATGGAAGTCAACAGTTTTTCCTGCTTCGGTGACTTTTTCCCCGGCATATTCTACGATTGATTTCATGAGAGGAAATCTGAGGAAAGGTTCTCCTCCGAAAAAACCAATGTGAACCTTTTTCATTTTCCCCGATTGTTCTATCATCCAGTCCACAGCGCGGAAAGCAGTCTTTTCTTCCATATTGCCGCCTGTACCGTATTGGCCGCCTTCTCCATAGCAGTAAACACATTTCAGATTGCATGACTGGGTCAGAAAAAGACACATATTTACTATGGGAATCGGTTCGGCTTTCTTTCTTTTTTTCGGAGCCTGTACTGTGTCTTCCTGTAGCAGGTCAAATTTGTTAAATTCTTCTTTTATATGGGGTGGTAGAGCTGCAGAAGAATGTGAGACAAATTTTTCAATTATGTCTGCTGTGTCATCATTTATGGCACCTGCACTCATTTTTTCAATATTAATTATATAACTCTTGCCATCATGATTAAATATATGATATGGTTTTATGATTGTTTTTTTCATAAATTATCCTCCTGTAAATTTTATCAGATATTTTTACTATTATATCACCTTACGCGTCAGGAGAATTATTTATTCTCACTTCAGTAAATTTTTAATGGCGTAAAATAAAGCTTTATATGAAAATTATTTAGAAGCAACTTATCTAAATAATTTATCCTGAACTTTTTAAATTATTATCCGTATATATAATATATGAATTATGATAAAATAATTACGGTTAGTTTTATAATTATTCATAAATAATGATCCTGTAATGCGTGATGCCAGGTGAGAAACCCTTCACACATCACGCGTCACGATTTATAAAGGAGGAAAACCTATGACGGAAGAAAATTTAACGGAACGAGAAAAAGAAATGCTTGACCGGGAAAGAAATAACTATAATCGCAGTCAAAGAAATTACTGGGCCTATTTTGTGGACAGACATGATTCCATTTACAGGTTTCTTATGATATTATTCGGTGTTCTGTTGCCAATAGGAGCTTTTTTAACAAACCTTTATTTTATACCTTTTCCTGTATGTTTCTATTCGCCTGAGCTTTATACGGCTCTTTTTATAGGATTTATCGGCATAACAATTACTGCATTATGGAAAGGGCCATTGCCTAAATTACTGCTTTTGTTTACTGTTCATGCAACATTCCTGGGTGTGGTATATTCTTCTATCTTTTCCCTGGGATTTCTTCCCCTTATCCCTGTATCTGCCATTGCCATAGTAATTTATGGACTGGGTATACTTGGTTTTTCTCCATTCCTTTCCCTGTGGGTTTTCATAGTAGCATACAGAAGAAATCTCAGTATGGCAATGGAGTTTTATAATAAAACCTTACTTATAGTTTCCTGCATTATTATTACCATTATCCTGCCTTTATTATACTGTGGTGTAAGAACAGGTATGTCCTATGTGACAAGACTGGAAATATACAGAGCTGTTAACTGTAAGGAAGAAGAAAAGCCTGACATATATAAATCACTGTTAAAAAAAACGGGTATAAAAACTGCCCTTGTAAATATTTATGCTTATAATGAAACTCCTTTCGATACCCTGGCAGGATATTTAATGCCTGAACAGGAGAATTATTCTAAATATATTTACGGTGATCAGGCTGCCACATTATATTATCTTCTCTATGGTGAAAAAATTCAGGTAGCAGAGAAAGATGCTCTGAAAAGTATAAAAAAAGGCTACAGAAATGTCAGATCTTTCCATGAATATATGGATGATGATTATTATTATTCAGGTGTTTACCTTACATCGTGCCATTATGATGGAGTTGTTAATCTGGACAGCATGCTTTCCTATCAGGAAATAACCCTTGATGTGGCATCAAAATGGAACAAACAGGAAATGACCTGTGAATTCAGAGTTCCTCCCGGAGGAGTAGTGACAAAACTTTCTCTGTGGATAAACGGAGAAGAACATATTGCATCTGTAGCTGCAAAAGAAAAAGCAGAAACAGCTTATAACACTATAGTCTCAAAACAGCGTGATCCTGCTATTGTTACATGGCTCGGAGGAAACCTCTATGAATTAAAGGTATTTCCTGTAGAAACAAATCTTCCAAGGAAGGTAAAAATAGGTGTTTCGTCACCTCTCTGTCCGGGAGAAAAGGGTATGTCTTTTCAACCTGTCATGTTTCACACAAGGAATTTTTCTATAGATAAAAAAGCGAAGACTTCTGCAGTTATAGATGTGCGCTCAAAAGGAGAAATGTTTTCAGTGACAGGACTGTCAAAGGATATGAAAATTTCCTCTATGGGTAGATATGAAAAAAGAGCGGAAATCTCTATAGACGGGTTCAGGTCAGATGATTTTGAACTTCTCATCGAAAAAACCGGTCACCAGTCAGATATTCTCTCTTATTCAAGTAAAAAATTCACCTATTATCAGATACCTTTTTACCCATCTTTCAGAAACATGAAGAGTGAGCCTGTCAGTGTTACCTATTTCCTTGACTGTACAGCCAGAATGGAAAAAGAAGGAGTTTTTAAAGGTGCAAAAGAATCTATAATAAAATCTATAAATAATCTTGGCCCTGATGACAGATTTAATATTATAGCCGCAAATTTTGAAACTAAAAGTTTTTCCCCTTCTCCTGTGAGTGTTACAGAGGAAAACAGAAAAAAAGCGTCAGAATTTCTGAATGGACTCACGTCATATGGAGGAATGGATATAGTCCCTGTTCTTGACGGAAGCTTTTTCCCTCAGAACTATGATTTAAAGCCTGTATTTCTCGGTATCGTCCACAGCGGCCATCCTCTTATAACATACGGACAATCCTGTATAGAGAAAGCGGATAGATATGAAGGACTGTCGGCAGGAGTAATTGTAATTAATTATGATGATAATTCCTTTATCACAGATCTTGTGCAACAGGTAAACGGTCTCTCTCTCAGAGTAAAGGATCCGGCAAATCTTGACGATGCTTTTTCAAAGATTGAAACTTATGCCCTTCAGGGAGGAAAATATAAAATTACCTGTAAATGCAGTACTTCGGATAAATCTGTAATACCTGTTCCATCAAGTAAAATCGATATAACTCCCGCAAGCCCTGCTTTCTTTTATGTGAGACTTCCGAAGGGATACAAACAGGATGTTTCTGTTATTATAAAAGAAGAAGATAGCGGACATATTCTGAGAAAAGTCAATTTGAAGAAAGAACATAGAGATGTAAGTGATGATCACATTGGAAGATTATGGGCCTATAATTATCTTCTAGAAGCCCGTAAAAGGGAGATAGGAAATAAACTTTCCGATGAAGAATTCAGTGAAACAGTAAAACTTGCAAAGGATTATTATATGGTTTCACCTTATACGGCACTTATAGTGCTTGAAACACAGGAACAGTATAAACAGTTCGGTATAGATAGAAACTACAATGGCGAAATGACTGCTCCGTCAATACCGGAGCCGGAAACTGTGTTTATGATTATCGTTATGATTTTAATTGCGATTTTTATTTATTACAGGTCGGGGAAGGTCGTAACGGGTGACGCGTAACGGGTGACGCGTGAAGGGTGTCCGGTGCAGATTTCATCGGCCACCCTTTACTTTTCACGGAGGATATTTATATTGTTTCAGAGGATCTGCAGAAAATCATCAATAATATTCCTTTTTATTGCTCTGTTGCTTTTTTATAGAGACGAAATCCTATGGTTAATAAGAACATGGACGGAAAAGGGTTATGATTCTTACGGATACATTGCATTTATAGCTTTTCTCATTTATATGAGAAATTTTTCTGTGAAAAAAAGTAATAATGTTATTTTAGCTGCCATCGCTATAATATCCGTCATAAGTATCTTTATAAGAAATACAGGCATAAACATTATTTCCACTCTATTTTTTATCATCTCTCTTTCTCTCATTATATATTATTATTTCAGCGAAAACATAAAAGAAAATCCTCCGGCTATTCTTATACTGTTCCTCATGCTGCCCTGGACACATCATATAAATATATTCTTCGGATTTTTCCTGCGCAGACTGAGCACTTCAGTGGCAGCTTTTTTTCTTCGCATGGGAGGAGTATCTGTTGAAATACACGGGACAATGATTTTTTTAAATCAAATAAGACTGGAAGTGGGTGCTCCCTGCTCCGGTTCTAAATATCTTTTTTTTACTGCCTTTTTTCTTATACTTCTCGGACTCTTTATGAAACAAAAAATACTTATGTTAATTCCTCTTTCAGTTATTACTGCAATAACATGTAATATATTCAGAATAATATCCATAGCCTATTTAAGAATTTTTCTTAACGGCGAAGAAAGTCTCGTCTTTCATAATATTATCGGTATATTTTATTTTATAATAGCCATATCAGGAGTGTATATCTTATGGAAAAAAACATCATCATGGAAGTATCACTGGCTATTTTTCTTATAATTCTTTCTATGTTTACATGGGGAAAAAAGACATCAGAGAAAAATGAATACTCTCTGAAACTGCCTGAAGTGATAGAAAATCATAGAGGAACATATATGCCCCTGTCAGAAGAAGAAAAGAATTTTGCATTGACTACAGATACGGAGATTTTAAAAGAAAATTACGGAACCTTTACAGTAACAGCCATATCATCGGGAAATGATGCAAGGCTCCTCCATTCTCCAAGGGTATGTTATGAAGCCTGGGGATATTTAATATACAGTGAAGAAATTATAAATATAACAGACCGGTTTAAAACAGTTAAAATGACCGTTATTAAAAACAATCGTAAAGAAACTCTTTATTACTGGTTTTTTAATAAAAATAATAAAAGTACTTTTTTTTCAGATGTATTTATTTCGTCCATGAAAGGAGAAAAAAACTGGTCTCTTGTGACTGTTGCATGTGCCGGAGAAGACAGGGATATTAAAAATATAATAATGTATCTGGATAAATTTTTTATGAAGCAATTATAATGATCTACGACTCACTCTTTATAGACATATGTTATAATATATGGGAAATAAACATATGTTGAAATCACTGACTTGTAATAAATTTTTTTCTCCCGTCACGCGTCACGCGTTACGCGTCACGATTGAGACCGGATAAGAAAGGAATTCTAATATGGACAAACGGCAGGTAATAGAAGAAGTGAGAAAATTTCATTGTACATACGGTGCCGGAGATGGTAATAATCCTCTTATATGTAATTATGATATATGTGAGACGAGATTTGATAAAGATATACTGGTTCTTAAACTTATTGATAAATATTTCAGCGTAAAATCAAAGATGACGGAAAAGGAATGGAAGGAACTCATTGTAGAACCTGTGGAAGATACCATTTTATGCCTTGAAGATATGGAACTTACATGGGAAGATTATTATAAACTTGTAGAAGAACATGAAATGAATGTAGAAGAAGAAAAAAGGGCAAGAGCAAAAAAGATGGAAGAAAGAAGAAAGATTCGTCAGAATGAAAAGAAAAAACTTAAAGACTGGTTCAGAGAAATAAAACAGACTTTTACACCGGGCCTTGATTATATGGATGAAGGGTTTAAAAAAGGCCAGACAGATACCGGTGAATACAATAAACTTCAGCTTAAAATCATAGGTTCTATTGCCACCAATGCCTATAATAAAGAAGACAGATTGTTCTGGAACGGATTTCGCCAGGGTCTGTTGTCCAGAAAAAAAGAAGAAAGAGGAGAAAAAGAAAATGCTGGAAAATCTTGATGAAATTCCATGGGAAAAACTTGAACATGCCTATGGAGAAGCTAAAGATGTGCCGGGGCTTATAAGAAAACTGGCCTCGAAAGATATAAAAGAGAGGGAAGATGCTCTGTGGTATTTATACGGAAATATATGGCATCAGGGAACTGTCTATGAAGCCACTTCCTTTGCAGTGCCTTTTCTGATTGAATTGCTGGAAAATCCCGTTCCTGATAAGGATAAAATTTTAGTTTACCTTTCCAATGTGGCCTCCGGTTATTCCTATCTGGACGTTCATCAGAATATGAGTTTTTACGATGAGAGAAGAAATAACGAGGAATTTGATAAAGAGTTAAATCAGGAACTGGAATGGGTAAGAAATTCTCATGAAGCTGTTCTGGAAGGCTGTCCTGTATACAGGGAACTGCTTGATGACGAAGAGCCTTCCGTAAGAGCTGCATCTGCCTATGTGCTCGGCATTTTCTCTGAAAAAGCAGATGAAAATCTTCCTGTCTTGAAAAAACATATAAAGAACGAGGTAAATGAAATGGTGCTGGCAGCATGTGTTTTTGCTGCGGGGCTCCTGTCAGGGAAAAAAGATGAAGACTGGCTCAGGGAAATATTAAATTCCCCTTCTCCCTTCTCTGTGTGTATAGCGGCAGCAATGGGGCTGGCCCGTGTTATGCCAGAACATATGCCGGGTGAAGGTCTTGAACTCTTAATAGAAGGAACCGTTAATCCGGGCAATGCAAAAGACATATTTAAAAAATTTCCCTGGGACGATTCAGACGTTCAGACTTACTGCTGTGAATTACTGGCTCTTACAGGGAAAAAATCAAAAAAAGTTCTGCCGGCTCTCATAAAAGCAATGGATGACGTTACTCCTTATGAAAGCTGGGCTGTGGTAAATGCCATACTTTATCTTGTTTTTGACGGTAAAGCTCCGGGGAAAAATATAACTGCAGAAGATCTATCAAAAGAACAGAAAGAAGCTCTCGGCGCAATAGCAAAAAGTAAAAATTTCTGGAAAGGCTTTGATGAAGGGACTGTTGTCTGTAATGTCATAGAAATAATGAAATCCTTTAACCTTCCTCAGAGACCGGAAACGTTACAGGCCTTTCTGGACAGGAAAATGTCTCGGTAAGATAAAGAATGGAAAAGCAGTTAGCTGTCAGCTATCAGCTAAAGATTACAAAATCTGATTATACAAATAGTCTTAACTAAGGAACTGTCTGAAAATAATTACATCATAGTTATAATTTATATCGTGACGC
>CAYSLJ010000233.1:0-7936 GCA_964431735.1 uncultured Synergistia bacterium
AGCCTCACACACCGGAAGGTATTTGATGACTTTTCGGATAGGCTCTTAGTACCGCAACAGGTAAATTGGTACCAAAAAAAATATGGCAAACACTCCTGTCCCTGTCCGGGCTCTGGAGGAAAAGATATGCCGTATTAAAAGAGATTTGTAAATGATATAGATGCAAAATATTAACAGTCTGTAAAACCAGTTTGCCACGTAACAGGATCATATCTTTTCCGGAAGAGTCCAGACAGGGACAGGTTTTAGAAATGGGTATGAACTTATCTGGAGCGGTAATCAGGGACTGTAAGAAAATAACTGGTTCTTGTCCTCGCGTCACGATTGTAACTATGATAGGGTTATTTTTTTACAATCCCTTAATATAAAATGAAGGGTAGAAAAGAATGAAAAGAAATTTCATAAAAAAAATTACTTTAAATATATATTTGCTTTTATTTATCTTATTTATAACATGTGCCTGTGTCATCTATGGTTTAATTAAATATACATTCAATTACGGCACATCTGAATTAGTTCACACTTTATTTTTAATTTCCAGCATCTCTTATTTATTTATTGCACTTTCATTGTTTTGTGAAATAATGGAATGTGAAATAATATCATATAAGATTACAGACGAACGGATTACAATATACAAGATGTGGTTTACGGGAAGACATTATTTAAACTGGAACAGTATAAGGCATTTTTATATTTATAAAATAAAAAAAGGAAATAATTATAAAAACCTCTATCTCCTTCAAAATGAAGCAGGTCAGGAACTGGCTTTCGGAGAAGAATTAAAAAATCTGGAAGAAATGATTGAACTCATATCACAAAAAACTGCGATTGAGCCTGAAGAACTGATAGAAGAAAAACCTGCAGACTGTTTTTACTATTTTTCTTATAAATCACATGATGTAAACCCCTATTCTCACGGGTTAATATATCATAATATAACTAATATATTAATTTTTTTGTTTTTAATAATAGTGTCCACATTTATAGAGTATAAATGGACTTCCCTGACGGAAGAGACAAAAAGAATAATTTTTTATTTTCAAATAATAAATGTTTGTCTCATAATTCCAGGCTTGATTAATCTGGCATTTTACAAAATCCGTAAAAATGTTACACGAATATCTGAAATACTCTTAATACTCATCAATACACTGGTAATAATTTTCTTCTTCTTAACAGGTACTTTTTTTATTTCCATGCATTCGCGAATGACCTTTATTACTGATAACTTTTATATAATCATATTGATATGTCTGTTCATACTGGTATTCCTGGCATCAGGAAATATTCGTACAGTTCTATGGGTTATAAAAAATATTCAGGATAAAAAAAAATTTCGGCAGATCTGAGATCTCTCACTATATAAATCAGTCGTGAGATAAAATTTATCTCCACCTAATTGCTTCGTTATACTATGCAATATAGATGGAATTACCTGTCATAAAAAAACACCATATACAAAATCAAGTGTACATTCCAGTAATTGACTTATAAAAAGGTAAATAGTATAATTTCTTTTATGGAAATAAATAAAGATTCTTACAATTTGATATTAAGTAATTTAATAGATGGAATAGTTATTACAGATAATAATAAAAAAATTATTTTCTGTAATGATTCCTACCTGAAATTACTCGGCTATACTCTCGAAGAAATAAAAGGAACTTCCTATCTTACCCTGGTAGATATTCCCTTTAAAAACCTTGAAGATCTTTCTCTTGAATACCCTTTGATAAAAAGTTATGAATCCAATCATATTAAGAAGAATGGAGAAAAAATTCATTTTCATGTAAGATGTATTGCAATCAATGAGGTTACAGAGGGAGAGAAGGGATATGCCTATAACCTTCAGGACATAACAGCCTATAAACACAGAGAAAGAGAAGCACAGGAATATGCTGAAAAGATAAAACAATTTACAAAACATCTTACCCAGGCTCATGATCAGCTCCTGGAAGCAAAAATTGCAGCAGAAGTCGCAAACAAGGCCAAATCTATGTTTCTGGCAAGTATGTCCCATGAGATAAGATCACCTCTCAGTTCCATTATTGGTTTTTCTGAAATCATTTATGAAGATGATACGCTGCCCGGAGAAGAAATCAAGGATATGAGCCAGGTCATACTGAAAAGCGGAAGGAATCTCCTTGAACTGCTGAATGAAATTCTGGATCTGAGCAAAATAGAAGCAGGGAAAATCATTATTGAAAGAAGAGAATTTGATCTGGAAGACGTAATTTTACACCTGATCAATTTACTTCAAATCAAGGCAAATGAAAAACATATTTCCCTGGAACTGGAATACGATCCCAAGTTACCAGAAACTATTGTAACAGATGAAACAAGATTGAGGCAGATATTTATGAATCTTATGAGTAATGCCATAAAATTTACCTCTCAGGGATATGTAAAATTATGCTGTAAACTTTCAGAGGATTCAAATTTTGCCGAATTTTCCGTTATAGACACAGGTATAGGTATAGCAGCTGATAAAATAAAAACTATCTTCGAACCATTCTCCCAGGCAGAAGCATCTACGACAAGAAAATACGGGGGAACAGGTCTCGGACTTACAATAACGGAAAAGCTTGTAACCTTACTGGGAGGGAAAATCTGGGTTGAAAGCGAAGTAGGAAAAGGAACTGTTTTTAACTTTACTTTACCTCTTACATCTCTCCCTGTTGAAGAACATCAGGAAAAAGAAGATGCCATAGACAGTCTCATAAAATCTATCCCTGTAAAAACTGTAAAACTCAGAAAAGACAGAAAAATCCTTATAGCAGACGATGATTCGGAATTCAGATTAATTCTGAGTAAGCCACTTGCAGATGCAGGATATACTGTTCTGAGTGCTTCTAACGGAAGAGAAGCTCTCAACCTTTTCAAAGAAGAAGAACTTGATTTTATCCTTATGGATATAAATATGCCGGAAATGGATGGCATAGAAGCTACAAAAGAAATTCGTATACACACCAGAGGAGAAAATATACCTGTCATAGCATGTACCGGTTCTGCCATGGGAGAAGAGCTCGAACAGTTTGTAGAAGCAGGGTTTGACGATTATATAATAAAACCTGTTGACAGAAACGAACTACTGGATATAATTGCAAAATTTATAGGATAAAACAGAGCCGTAATAAATGATGCTTAATCATTTTGCCTGAGTCTCACTTTTCACTAAAAAAATCGTAACCGTTCAGCATTTAGCTATCAGCTAAAGATTACAGACTCTGATTATATAAATACTCTAAAAAAATAATATTTAATGACATTTACTATGTAATTCTAATAAAAGCTGACTGCTCACTGCTGATAGCTGAATACTTACAAAAAATCATTCACTGACATTAATCATTCACTGACATTAAATAGAAGTGTAAAGGTAGCACCATGTCCCTCGTGACTTTTTACCTTTAAATCTATTTTATTGATATCTGCAAGAGCCTTAACTATAGCAAGTCCTATACCGAGTCCCTGCTGCTCGAATTTATCTCTATTAGACTGATAAAATCTGTCAAATATTTTACCAATTTCCACATCCGGTATGCCAGGGCCGTTATCTTCTACATCTATTATTGCCATACCGGCATCTCTGTAAAGCTTCACCTTAACTCTGCCAGTTCTGTGAGGTGCAAATTTAATTCCGTTATCTATAATATTTTCAAGTATACACTTTATATGTTCTCCGAGCCCTTTTACCGGAACAGGTTCATCAGGCAAATCCAGTAATATCTCTACATTTTTTTCTTCCGATACGATTTTAATACCTGCTGAAACAACTCTGATAAGACTGGCAAGATCAACTATCATATGATGCTGTGACAGAGAATTATACCGTTCCATTTCATAACCTCCGTCAATGCTGTTCAATATCAATACAGACTCGGCAAGTTTTCTCAACCTGTCATTTCCACTTTTTATACCATCAAGAAAACTCTTTAAATCTTCAATCCTCGGTTTACCGGCAGAGAGAAGCATTTCAGTCAAATCGGTAAAACCCTGGATAATAGATATGGGAGTATTAATTTCATGGGATAACATACGGTACATATCATTAATCTTTTTTTCCAGATTCTTCTTATTGGCTTCCATTAACTCTTTAAACCGGGAAATCTTTGTATCAACAGATATGAGAAGTAAATCCTTATCTACCGGTTTTGTCAGGTAATCATCTACTCCCATTTTTTTTGCAAGTATAATATCTTCTCTGTCCGATTTAGATGTGAGAAAAAGAAAAGGAATAAGTTTATACTCTTTTCTTGAAGAAATTTCTCTATATAGTTCATAACCGTTCATTTCAGGCATAGAAACATCGGAAATAATCAAGTCCGGTGTAATATTCTTAAGAAGTTCAATGGCATTTTTCCCGTTTTCAGCTGTCTGAACAGTGTAACCTGCTTTATTCAGGTGATATTTAATTATTCTCCTGACTCCATCATCATCATCTACTGCAAGGATATTACCTTTTACGGTTGTAGTTTCCATAATATATACTCCATCCTCTTTGTTAATCTTATTTTCAGTATAATTTATAGTAACAATTATTTAAATAGTTCTAAAGGAGAGTTTAATTATGTAAAAAGAACTATTTTTTTATTGGACATGGCTATTTTATTACGGTATAATATTATAGTTTATTTCATAACTTACTGACCTGAGCATAAGCATTTAATAAAGGTCTTCCTCCCGTCACGCGTTACGCGTTACGCGTCACGAGAGCATATATTTATTATTTTGCTCACCTC
The DNA here is from genome assembly GCA_964431735.1 of uncultured Synergistia bacterium. GTDB lineage: Bacteria > Vulcanimicrobiota > SpSt-956 > SpSt-956 > JAKJGF01 > CALARM01. Next base: position 4,746 of record CAYSLJ010000233.1, read on the forward strand.
AGTAAGATAATTTAAGTGAGTAGTAAAGACAATCTTTTACTCACTTTTCACTTTTCACTCCTTCTTAATTATAGATTGTTATAAAACTAAATATAAACATTCATTCATACTAAACCAGAAGGCTATAATAAAATGTCTGAAAAATTTTATTTCATAAAAAAAAACTTCCCCTTTATATTGCTATTTTTTTCTTTTATACTTGAATTATTGAATATACCATATCTGAATAAATCATCACTCCTTATAGTACATATAATTTCATCACTGTCTTTCTCAATATCTCTATATATACTATCAGACAATAAAATAAAAGGAATTATATGGAGTGTGTCTTCTCTGATTATCTGTTCATATGTTAATATTTTAGGAATCATAATAGCAGGTATACTGTTTATCATGTTTAAAACTATCAGTACAGACATATCCAGAAAAGAAATTTTATATGCACTTTTATTATTTACAGCGCTTGTAATCATATTCTTTTACGATATAATATTTCTCGGAAAAACATTGAAATGTACAAATACCATTCCCCATGTTCTATCTACAGGTGTCTACGGGCAGGAGAATAATTACATTTCATCTATCCCTGTACTGGACACTTCCTCTGCAGTGGAAGATGAAACAGAAGTAGAATATAAAAAAAAGAATTATCGGAGAGGTAATATGCCTCTATGGAATCCTTATCAGGCAGGAGGCTATCCTTTTTTGGCTTCTATGAGAAGCTCAATGTTCAATCCTTTTGAAATTATAAATTATATACTTCCTTCAAAATATTCCTGGGATATTTACCTGTTATTCAGACTGTTTTTTTCAGGATTATTCATGTATCTTTATATGAGAGAATTAACATATTCTTTCCCTGCATCACTTACTTCCGCCATAGCCTATATGTTCAGCGCCCCCGTAATAATATATATTAACGATATTCAGTTAAATCCTTCCATGTTATTCCCTGTGCTTTTCTTTATAATGGAAAAACTGTATCAAAACCAGAGTAAAAAGAATGTTATAGCTACATCGGCAGTCATAGCACTGTTAATATTTTCAGGATTTCCCGAACATGTTACCATGATTTCCATAATAGGAGTTGGATATTTTCTATTCAGAAGTGCAACGGGAAAAGAAAAAATTCTTAAATCATTCGGAAATATATCACTGGCATTTACTCTGGGGATATTGACAGGACTTATAGTTATAATACCACTCATAGAATTCCTGTTTTTCAACGGATGGACCAATCATGCCCCTGGCACTGGATTGAAATCAATAAACCTCACAAAAATATTATATATGTTTATACCTTATTTTAAACATGCCTTTTATCAGTATTATATCGGTATCATTCCATTTCTTCTTATTTTCCTGGCTTTTACCGGAAAGAAAGATAATAAAATTATATATTACTTCGGCACAGTACTCTTTCTATTAACAGGAAAAATATTTGGACTTCCCGTGCTCAATATGATTGGTTATATTCCTGTACTTAACCTGATCCATTTTCCTTATAATACGGGTCAGATACTGGCTTTTATCACATCAATTATTGCAGGTACAGGTATAGAACAGATATACTCCGGTAAAATAAAACCTTTTTTTGTTTATATAACTGTTTTAATATGTATAACCCTCATATCATTACCATATATCATTTATCCGCCTGACATATTTAACAACCTGGTACATAGTCATATATTTATAAAATTTATCCTGCTCTTTTCGACTCTCTTGTTATATCTATGTTTCAAAAATAATCATAAAAAAACAGCTATCATATTTTCAGTTATACTTTCCATAGAAATGTTCAGCTTTATACCAAGAGAAAGGTTAAAAAGGCTGGAGTCTTTTCCGGAAGTACCATATATACAATTTCTGAAAAAAGAACAATTAATGAATAACAGCAGAGGCAGAGTATACGGTATAGGTGGTACACTCTATCCGAATATAGCCACTGTTTATGAAATAGATGACCTTGGTTTTTATCTGCCCGTATTTACAGATAATTTTACAAAATTTTTCAATAAACTTGTAAACCCGGAATATTTTACCGATCATTTTTTCCCTGCCCTGAGGCAGAATATCGATTTTAAAAATGAGATGCTGAATATATTAAATCTTGAATATCTGCTTTTGCCGGCAAAGCTATATATTGATGACAGCAAATGGAAACAGATATATTCAGGTGAAATCAATATTTACAGAAACATCAGAGCCCTTCCGAGGGTTTTTATAGTACACAGAGCCGTATTTTTGAAATCAGATCAGAAGACACTGGATTTTTTAAAAGAGAACCAGGGAAATTTGAATAAAATCTGTGTCATATACGATGAAGAAATACCGGAAAAACCGGATTTCCCTCCTGATGACTCGAAAGGCTGGATAATTAAATATGATACTGATGAAGTAATTATAAATGCTTCTATGAAGAAAGCGGGATTTCTAATTTTCAATGATATATACTATCCCGGGTGGAAGGTCTTCGTCAATAATAGAGAAGAAAAAATATACAGAACAAATTTCCTCTTCAGGAGCGTATTCTTAAAACAAGGCGACCATACAGTCAGATTTGTCTTTTTCCCTTATTCATATTATACGGGAAAAATTATTTCTCTTGCTGTAATTTATATATTATTTATAATGATCGGGAAAAAGTATCTCCAAAACTGTAAATAGTGACTAGTATATCGTTTCATTAAGACGTTTATATTTAAACAATATAAAAAACGTTAATTTATTTGCATTATACACACATCTTATATATAAATATTTTCAAGAAACGTTATACTGGTGATTTAATTAAACCTGTTCACCACCTACTACTCACTTATTGAGGTGAGCATAAATAATAAATATCTGCTCTCGTGAAGCGTAACGCGTGACGCGTGACGGGAGGAAGACCGTTATTACATGCTTATGCTCAGGTCAGTAGTACCTCTCCAGATAAGTTCGTAACCATTTTATCAGCTTCTGCCTGACAGGCTCTTACGAAGAAAAATAATTTGCCTTATATAATTTGTTTTACAGACAATAAATTAACCCTTATTTAATTTTTAATACTATAAAAAAACGAATTTTTCTTCTCCAGAGCCTGCCAGGCAGAAGCTTTTTATGGGTACCCTTTTACCTGTTACGGTAATTAGAGCCTATCCGAAAAGTCATCAAATACCTTCCGGTGTGTGAGGCTCTTCCGA
>CAYSLJ010000234.1:0-7933 GCA_964431735.1 uncultured Synergistia bacterium
TCTGCAAAACCAGTTTGCCACGCAACAGGATCATATCTTTTCCGGAAGAGTCCGGGCAGGGACAGGTTTTAGAAATGGGTATGAACTTATCTGGAACGGTAATAACCGCTCCGGATAAGTTCGTAACCATTTTATCAACTTCTGCCTGACAGACTCTTACGGAGAAAAATCATTTGCCTTATTTATAGTGTATTTCAGAACTTATTAGAATTTTATATGGAAATGATGAAGTCTTATGCTTCACTATCTGTTAATTTTCATATTTGGTTGTGACCGATCCGGTCATGCCTGTTAGAGTGAAAAATGAATAGTGAAAAGTGAAAAAAATTGGATTTTACTTACTTTTCACTACTCACTATTCAGTAATTAATAGATTTGCAAAATTAAGTGCAATTTTCAGTAGAAGTGAATTTACCTGTCATAAAAAATACTATCTAAATCAGAGGTTGACAAATGATTTGTTAGATATTATCATATTATATGAGAAGTGGAGAGTTATATTATTTGCCATTTTCTCTTCACTATATTTATTTAGAGAAGAGATGTGTTTTATGAGACAAATAGAGAGAGAAGAATTACTCCTGAATGCCGGGATCGGATTATGTACATGTAAAATCGATGGTACCATACAGGTCATAGATAAAAGTACATTGAAGATTTTTGAGCTTGAAGCCGAAGACCAGCAGAGCTCTTCTTTATCAGGTAAGAATCTGTCAGGTCTTTTTGTTTCTCCCATGGTGTCTGAATTGTTTCTTGAAGAAATCAAAGACAGCCGTGTTAAATCTCTTGAACTTCCATTTAAAACCCGTTCCGGGAGAAAAAAGTGGATATTATGTGATATATGGCTGATTGACAAAGAGAAGGAATTAATTCAGTTTATATTTCATGATATTACAGATAAAAAGAATACAGGTAATTTCGAAGATATAAACGAAAAATACAGAGCTATTGTCGAAGCTTTTGATGGTTTGATTTATATATGTTCCCAGGATTATTCAATAGAATTCATGAACAAACATTTTATTGAACGTACCGGTCGTAATGCAGCAGGAGAGAAGTGTTATAAAGCCCTTCATAATCTGAATTCAGTCTGTCCGTGGTGTGTAAATGATAAAGTATTTAAAGGAGAAACGGTTAAATTGGAATTAGTCAGTCCCATGGATAATCACTGGTATTATGTTATTAATACACCTGTTTATCATGCAAACGGCTCTATGTCAAAAATAGCTATGATTTACGATATTACTGAAAGAAAGATGACAGAAGCATTGCTTTCATCTGAAAAAGAACGTCTTTCTGTAACACTTCAATCAATAGGAGACGGTGTCATTACTACAGATATTAAAGGAACTATTATTTTAATTAATAAAGTTGCCCTTGAACTTACCGGATGGAAGGAAGAAGAAGCTATTGGAAAATCTATCAGGGAAGTTTTTTATGTTGAAAATGAGAAAACAGGGGACCTCTGTGAAAATCCTGTTGAAAAAGTGCTCAGAACATCAGTAAGCGTAAATATATCAAGCCAGGCAAGGCTTGTATCCAGAGACGGAACAAAGAGACTCATCTCAGACAGTGGATCTTCGGTACGTGATAAAGACGGTAATATTATAGGTGTTGTTCTTGTATTCCGTGATATAACAGAACAGAGAAAACTGGAAGAAGAACTTCTGAAAGCCAGTAAAATTGAATCCCTTGGAACCCTTGCCGGAGGTATTGCCCATGACTTTAATAATATATTAACAGCCATTATGGGTAATATTTCCCTTGGTAAAATGTATGTAGAGCCTGACGATGAACTCTATGAGATACTTTCAGAGGCAGAAAAAGCCTCGTTACGGGCCAAGAATTTGACCCGTCAGTTACTCACCTTTTCAAAAGGCGGTTCTCCTATCAAGATGAGTGCCTCTATTTCGGAACTTGTCATAGATACTACAAATTTTGCTCTCAGCGGTTCAAAGATTAAACCTGAATTTTTCATAGCCGATGATCTCTGGCCTATAGAGATTGATACTGCTCAGATCAGCCAGGTTATTAATAACCTGGTAATCAATGCTAAAGAAGCTATGGTAAATGGCGGAAAAATAGAAATAAAAATGGAAAATCTACAGGATCCGTCCAATTTACCCTTGAAAGAAGGTAAATATTTAAAAATCAGCATAAAAGATTATGGTACAGGTATAAGTAAAGAAAATATATCCAGAATATTCGATCCTTACTTCAGTACAAAACCTTTTGGTACAGGTCTTGGACTCGCATCTGTCTTTTCAATTATAAAAAAGCATGATGGTCTTATTACTGCAGATTCTGACTACGGAAAAGGTACGGTTTTTTATATTTATTTACCTGCTCTGGATGTAAGTAACTCTGTTTCTGAAAGACCACAGCCTAAATCTTTTAAAGAAGATATGAGAATTTTAGTTATGGACGATGAAGATATAGTATTGAAGACTACAGGTATGATACTTAAACGGCTGGGATATAAAACTGATTTTGCAAAAGACGGGACAGAGTTGATTGATATTTATAAAAGGGAAAAAGATAAAGGTAAACCCTTTGATCTGCTGATAATGGATTTAACCATACCGGGTGGTATGGGAGGAAAAGAAGCTATAGAAAAACTCAAAGAAATAGATCATGACGTTAAAGCGATTGTTTCCAGCGGTTATTCCAATGACCCTATTATGGCAGATTTTAAAACTTACGGATTTATGGGAGTTGTTGTCAAGCCTTATAAAATATCGGAACTCAGCGATATTTTGAATAAGGTTTTAGGTTAAGATAAGAATACCCGGAACTCAGAACATGTTTACCTGGTTAAAAGCAATCTCTGTTACACTTCACTTATGTTCTGCATTGCACCCTTTACACGAACTATTACATTTACATTCACCTTTTTTATTGAAGCTGTGAATAATGGTTTTCAGCAGAATCATAAATGATGATATTACCAGTAATCCGACTATTATATATTCTAACATTGAAAACACCTCCAAATTTTTTATTCCATTTTCAGTATAGTAATAATTTACCTGTCTGATATATTGCAAATGACATTATCCAGGCAAGTATAACAGTGTAAAATATCATAAATAAAGGCCAGTATAATGAACCTGTTTCTTTCCATACTACAGCAACGGTAGCCATACATGGGACATATATAAGAATAAATATCATCAGTGTATATGCTGTAAGGGGGGAAAAATGTTTATCCTGTTTTAATAGCTCTCTCAGAGAAACAGTATTATCTTCTACCTCTTCCAGATTGTAAATTGTCCCCAGTGTAGAGACTATTACTTCTTTTGCTGCAAAGCCTGAAAAGAGAGCAACTCCTATTTTCCAGTCAAAGCCAAGAGGTTTGATAACAGGTTCCATAACCTTACCTATCTGTCCCGCATAACTTGAAGCAAGCTTTTCGGTACTGTTTACACTGCCTGTTACCGGAAAATTTGTTAAAAACCACATAAGAATAGATATGGCCATTAGTATTGTCCCGGCTTTTTGAAGATAGAGATAGGCATGTTCCCACATGTGAATAAGAACACTCTTCAGTGTAGGCACTCTGTAAGGTGGAAGTTCCATAACAAAAGGTGAACATTCACCGGGGAAAAGTAATTCTCTGAATATTTTTGCCATAATTACAGCCAGAATAAATCCTATCAGGTATATAGAAAAGAGTACATTCCCTGCCATAGAAGGACTGAAAAAAGCACTTATAAGTAATGTATAAACAGGCAACCTTGCTCCGCAACTCATAAGTGGTATTATCAGTATTGTAGTTAATCTATCTTTTTTACATTCAAGTGTTCTTGTTGCCATTATTGCAGGTACACTGCATCCGAAACCTATAAGCATAGGTATAAAGGATTTGCCATGAAGACCTATGGAATGCATTAATTTATCTACAATAAAGGCCACTCTGGCCATATAACCGGTGTCTTCCAGAATGGCTATTGCCAGAAACAGCAATACTATATTGGGAAGAAATATGATTACGCCTCCCACACCACCTATTATACCATCTACTATAAGAGAACGAAATATTCCTTCTTTCATATTAACTATAATAAAATGTCCAAGTGAATCAATCAGGAACTCAATAAGTTCCATAGGAGGGGTTCCGAGAGTAAAGGTCAGTTGGAAAACCAGCCACATAAATGATAAAAATATCGGTATACCTAATAGCCTGTGAGTTAAAATAAAATCTATCTTTTCCGATGTAGATATTTTGTCTTCTTTTGTTTTCTGTACTGTTTCTTTATATAAACCGTTTATAAAGCCGTATCTTCTGTCTGATATTATATTTTCAGGTTCATCATTGAAAAAATTTTTTATATATGTCCTGGCTTCAGATACTCTGGCCATTATTTCTTCAGATAATTTATTTTTCTTTATTTCTTCGATAATTTCCGTATCCTGCTCAAGTAATTTAATGGCAAGCCATCTGTCGGAATATTTACCGTCCATTACATTATTAGAAGAAAGGAATTTTGATAATATCTTTATGTATTTATCTATTTCTTTACCGTACTTTACTATAGTTCCTGTGGTTTTTTTGTGATTTTTTGCCAGTGATAAGGAGGCTTTAATTATATTTTCAGTACCTTCGCCTTTACTGGCTATAGCTGTAACAACAGGTGTGTCAAGGAGTTTTTCTATGAGTTTTATGTTTATCTTATATCCCTGGGAAGTGGCAAAATCCATCATGTTAAAAACCAGAAGAAGAGGTATTTCCAGTTCTATGAATTGTAAGGCCAGATAGAGGTTTCTTTCCAGATTTGAAGCATCTATTACGTCTATTATAACATCAGGTTTTTCTTCTATAATAAAGTTTCTTGTTACAATTTCTTCTATAGAGTAAGGACTCAGACTGTAAGTTCCCGGGAGGTCAATTACCTTTATTTCTTTGCCTTCATACTTACATTTCCCCTCTTTTTTTTCAACTGTCACACCGGGGTAATTACCTACATGCTGACGGGAACCGGTAATGGCGTTAAAAAGAGTAGTCTTACCCGAATTTGGATTTCCTGCAATGGCAATTGTTATATTATTTGACATGTAAATCACTTCTTTTTAGCTATCAGCTATTAGCTTATAGCTGTCAGCTTTTTTATATAATTTGTGAAATTTTTTGTTGGTGAGCCCCACAAACTAGAAATATGCTGATAGCTGAAGACTGACTGATGATAGCTTATAATACTTCAACTGTCATGGCTTCGTTTTTTCTCAATGATAAATAATAATCTCTTATTTTAAATTCCAGAGGATCTCCAAGAGGCGCCGGCTTTACCATTTTTATAGTCACACCTGTTATAAATCCCATATCTCGTAACCTTCTCTGGATAAGTCCCTGACCGTTTACTTTTTTAACAGTTGCTTTTTCACCGGCTCTGAGATCCATTAATGTTCTCATAAATTTTTTCCTCCGTTATTGTTTTATTTATTTTAGTTGAAAATGAAAGTCATTTTCAACTTTGTCTCAAAATAAAAGAGTAGTATTACTCTCTTCTATTATATTAGTATAATAAACTTATATTTAAGTGTCAAGTCTTTATGAAAAAATTTCTTATTTATGAATTAGTCTGCATATATTATATTTTCAGGCCTTGCAAAATCCTGCTGGTACCTTATAATAAATATATGTTCTCGTGACAGGAAGAAGACTTTTTTACATGCTTATATCCAGATCAATAAATTATTATCTATATTTTTGCAGATTTTGAAAATCGTAAAAAATAATCTATTTAATTTTCAGGTTTCAGGCGTTGGGTCAGGAAGATTAAAAGCCAGAACCTGTTTAACTATAAAGTCAGTAAAAACAAGGAAATTATGAAAAAGTGCAAAAATATAGTTGTTATTTAAGGTGAATATTAATGAAATCTGGCAAATTTTTTAGAGATACAGGAAGTAAAATATTACTGTTTTTGATTCTGTCTGCTTTCCTTTTTTCTTATATTTTCTTTGTTTTTTATGAAGAAGATAAAAAAGATAGCCAGTATACACTGTCGCTCTGTAAGATTTTTCTGGAAAATAAGATGAAAGAAACGTTCAATATATCTATATGTGTGCTAAATGATATAGATAATATTCTGGAGAATGGCCTTGTTGCAAAGCCTTTCCCTGTAAGTTTTACGCTTATTGTCAATGAAAATGGTTCTGTAATAGATAAAAGCGGCAGTGAAATTGATGAACATATGATGAAAAAATTACTGCTTGCTGAAAATCCGAATGCAAGCTCTTCGGACATAATCAGAGTTATGGCCAATCCTGATAGCGGTCTCACTGTAGTATCTATTCTTCCTTTTGATAATCAAAAAATAAAAGGTTTTATTGTAGTAGGTAATAATTTTTCTGAAATAGATGTTCAAAAGCAGGTTCCTGTCATAGAAACTAAAATAGGAACTTATATAGATAATAAAAAAATTCCCAATAGCTTCGGCCCTGACAATCTTTCTTCTAAGGCAATAAAAGAACTGAAACAGAATAATATTTTCTTTGATAATTTTAATATAAATGGCAGAGGATATTACGCCTTTATATATCCTTTAAATCATATAGAAGGAGAAATACCTGATGCAATGTTATGTGCGTTGCCTTCAGACTTTTTTTATAAAATAAAAATGCAGAGTATATATGCAAAAATTTTTTTAATCCTTCTTTTACTGTTTTTTTTATTGACTCCCGTGCTATCAGGTAACAAAAAAGGTGAAGATACCACTCTTCAGGATGCAGGTGAAATTGAACTTACTGACAGAGAGAATCTGGAACTGGCAAATATAAAAATTAAAAAAATTAATGAAGAATTAAAGACAAAAACGGAAACTATTAAGAAATCACGTGATGAAGCCCAGCAGAACAGGCATCAAATGGATTCACTTTCTGCGAAGTGTAAAAAAATTCAGGACGAACTGGATGCTTTAAAAAAAGCAAATGAAGATGTTCAATTAAATAAAAATCAGCTGGAACTGGTTAATATAAAACTTAAAAAGGCTCAGGCAGAACTTGAAAGTATGGACAAGATAAAGGCACAGTTTCTGTCAAATATAAACCATGAATTCAGAACTCCTGTGGCTCTTGTAATAGGATTTTCCGAAATACTCCTTGCCGATGAAAAACTGGATAGAGAACAAAAATCCCTTGTAAATGATATTTATAATGCCAGTACAAGACTCAAAGAAACTGTTGATAATATTCTGGCATTACCTGAATCTATTAAATTTGATAAAAAAGATAGACCATTTAAAGAGGTAAATATTTTAGATGTAATTGAAAAAGTTAAAAAAACATTTAAAGGTGAAATAGAAAAGAAAAAGTTAAATGTACAGGTAAATCTGTCTGACCATATCCCTTCAAAGGTTTTAATTGAAGATGAGGAATTGGAACATATATTGAATAATCTTTTAAGTAATGCTGTTAAATTTACGGGACACGAAGGTACTATTACGGTAAAAGCAGAAATAACTAAAAACAATCCCTATGGAGTATTACATAATAAGAATAACGAGAAAAAAGAAAATTACCTGAATATATCTATATCTGATACAGGCATAGGTATAAAACCGCAGGATCAGCAGAAATTATTCCAAAAAGAGTTCTGGCAGGCTGATAGTTCTTCTACCAGAGCCTATGAAGGGAGCGGCCTCGGCCTGGTTATTACGAAAAAACTTGTTGAAGATCTCGGTGGTACTATATGGTTTTATAGCAAGGAAGGTGAGGGAAGTACCTTTGGCTTTGTAATACCGGTTTCAGGAGAACATTCTTAGTGCTTATAACGGTAATTATTCTATTCCACTGGTTATAGTCGTGACGCGTAACGCGTTATGCGTCACGCGAGGAGACCAGATTATCCGGTGTCGTATTTACTGCTGGCAGCACTTAGAACCTATCCGAAAAGTCATCAAATACCTTCCGGTGTGTGAGGCTCTTCCGAAAAATC
>CAYSLJ010000235.1:0-7885 GCA_964431735.1 uncultured Synergistia bacterium
AGGATGATAACCGTTCTAACAATTTGCCAGGGTTATTTTCTTACAGTCCCTTAGTTAAAAATCGCGACCCGTGACGTACGAAGATTATTTTTATTTACAATCAAACTCTTAACAAATTACAGGATTTTCAAGGGAAGTATAAAAATCCTGTAAATCATATAATCCTATAATCCTGGTTCAGACAACTTAATATCTTGTAAAATATTCCTCAGAAACAGAACAATCTGCGGGAACCGGCCTTTCCTGTTTTATAGAAGGGCTTATTTCCTGGATAAAAGAGGAGCGGAATACAAGTCCCGGCAGACCTGTATCAGACATAGAATCGATAGACATAAAGGCAAAAATAGAATAATCAGGGTCAAAAAGTATATATCCGTTACCGGACAGAGTCTGACGCACATTCTCTGCAAGCATAATAAATCTTGGCTGCATAGACAGGGAAATATGAGCACAGTTATATCCCTTAAAACCTTCAAATCTGACAGGACGAAAAGAGCCTCTCATTTCAACAGGACTCTTTATATTTGGAAAAACATTATAACAGGTGCCTTCCCATGGGAAACCGATTTTTATTTCTTCATCGGGTAAGGAAAAATAAAAAAACTCAAGAATACCGTAAGGAATATTATCTTCCCTTTTAATAACACTGCCATGATGATTTAAAGTAATTAAATTACTCTTACCTTTATAGGGGAAATTTTTCTTAATATTATTACTTATAAAGGTTCCTTCTTCCAGAGAAAATCTGACAGACACATGACCTGACTGATTTATATCAATTACAGTGCAGGAAGCCATTATATCAAGTGATGAATCCAGAACAATCTGTCCTTTTTTTTCACCTGTCATTTTATAGGTTATTCTATAAGCCAATTTCAGATCTTTTTTTGGTCTGTAAAGAAAAAATACACTTCTGTTATACATGACCGCTACTCCTTATAAAGGGTAACGCGTAACGCGTAACGCGTGACGGGTAGTTCGTGATGCGTGATGCGTATTTCACCGGGTACCGGGCGAACACAGTGGTTCGCCCCTACTCACCCTTCACTTTTCACTCTCCACGACTCACGACTCACTACTTAGAAATCTTCAAAGATATAACATCTGCTATATTCAGTGTAAGAGAACCGAGATAATTTCCTCCGCTTCCGGAAGATACTATAAAGGTATTTTTCACCATTACAGGCTGAAGTAGCTGGCTATGACTGTGCCCGCTTACTATTACATCAATCTCCGGGAATGCTGTAGCCAGAGAAGAATCTGTGTCAATTCCAAGATGGGAAAGGAGAATAATTTTTTGTGCTCCTTCTTTCTTTACTTCTTCCAGGATCTCTTTCATAACTTCATTGTGATGACGAATCTCTATTGTGTCAAGACCCGGCAATGGACTTTTAGTCTTTTCTCTGGCAAGATTAATTGCCATGCTGTTAATCAGGGAAGTTACGGCAAATTTTATATCGGCAAATTCTTTTATTATAAAGGACTTTACGCCAGGAAACAGACGTGCCTCATTTCTAACATATAAGTTGGCACATACTACAGGGGGTTTCAGTTCTTCAACTATGTTTTTTAAACCCTCTATATCAAACATAAGTTCACCTTCACCGAGACCTATGGCATCGTAAGGAGATATATTAAAGAGCTCTACCATAGGTTTTCCTTTATGGGTATTGGCGACCTGTGTTCCTGACGCAAAATCTCCTGCATCAAACAATAAAAACTTCTCCCCATCTTTCTGTTTTTTTCTTACTATAGTAGCAATAGAACCGAATTTTTCCAGTTCACCATGTAAATCATTTGTATAAAATATCGGTATCTCTGCAACTTCACCATGAGGAATCTCAATTATATTATCTTTCTTCTTTTCATCCATAACAACAAACCTCTCTTTTTTATAAAATCGTAATGCGTAATGCGTAATGCGTAATGCGTATAAATCTTATCCGTTACTCATAAAGCATTACGACATAAAATTATTAATCCTTTATACCTGTTATATTACTGGCCATAAGCATGTAATACAGGTCTCCCTCCCGTCACGCGTTACGCGTTACGCGTCACGAAACAAGATATATTATTTATGCTCATCACAGTAACTAATCTTCTTCAAAATATATTTTTCTCCTTCAATAAAAATCATAAAAGGTGAAATGCGAAATGATTGCAATATAGTCTTTTTACTTTTCCCATGTCACCTTTCAAAAAATTAGCAGGAATTTAAAAATAACTTATAGAATTTTTATTATGTAAAAAGTGAAAAGTGAAGAGTGAAGAGTGAAGAGTGAATGGGCTTTATTAAATATTAATGCTCAAGTCAGTGAAATATAATCTCATCAGAAATATGATAAAATATTAAGGGGGATACGTTTATGGGGATAAAAGACTGGTTGCTGGACAAAAAATTCAAGAATCTGCTGAAGGGTCTTGAGAGTAATAGCCTTGATATACAGAAAAAATCTGCTCTTGGTCTTCTGGAAATAAAAGATCAAATTATAGATGAGCTTGTGGAAAATTTCGACACCATGCGTCCTGGAGGGAAAAAAAATCTGGTAGTAGTTCTGGGTAAAATAAAAAATGAAAAATCTGCAGGTCTTTTAATAAATATACTTAAAGACAGCGATGTTCTTTTAAGAGACAAAGCTGTAGAATCCCTCGTTGCTATAGGTAAAGAACTTGTAGCTGAAAGATTGCTCAATGCAATGAAAGAGGGAAACAGAGCTTTTCTGTCTGAAGCTTTAAAAGTGCTCAATAGAATGGATATAGGTGATATACCTAAAGATAAAAAAATTCACTATTTTATAGCAAGAGACGAGTATCATGAATGTGTAGATATCGGAGGAGCAACTGTAGATCCTCTGTTACAGTCTCTTGAAGAACATAAAGAAGATTCAGACAGAAAAAGATCAATCGTCATAGCTCTCGGTAAACTGGGTGATCCGAAAGCAGTACCTCAATTAATAGGACTCCTTTACGATCAGGATAAATATGTAAGAGAAAGAACAGTGGAAGCTCTTGGATTAATAGGTGACAGAAAAGCAATTCCATCTCTCGTTAAAATGCTGGAAGACAGCAATGCCTGGGTAAGAAAAGCTGTAGTAAAAGCCCTTGATGAACTCTGCTGGGTTCCTGATGATAAGTATACTGAAGCACAGTATAATCTGGCAAAGAAAAACTATAAAAAATGTATAGAAATAGGTAAACCTGCAGTAAATCTTATGATAAGTATATTAGAAAAAGCCGAAGATCAGGATATTGAAACAATACAGGAAATAATAAAATCCCTCGGTAAGATAGGAGATGTTAAAGCTACAGGTGTTCTTATAAGTTATTTAAAAGATAATAATACTGCCATAAGGAATGCTGCAATAGAGGCACTTACAGATATAGGCCCTGTAGCTTCGGCCAATATACTAAAAGAACTGAATGAAGCAAAAGAAGAAAAAACAAAAGAAGCTCTGGTAAAGGTGCTCGGAGATACAGGTGACGAACAGTCTGCAATCACACTTATAAATCTGTTTATTAAAGAAAAAGCTTCTATTAAAGCAACAATCGCATCATCTCTCGGTAAAATAAAGTGTAAAGACGCAGTGGAACCACTGATTGACGTTATTAAGGACAAATCCGGAGGCAGGCAGGTTGTGGAGAATGCTATTACAGCACTGGGAGAAATAGGTGACAGAAGAGCAGTAGAACCTCTTCTGGATATCATGCATGAAGGACAGTATCTTATGGGTAAAGTAAAAAATATCACTGCACAGGCTCTCGGAAAAATAGGTGATGAAAGAGCAGTAACAACACTGGTAGAAAATATTCAGGACAAAAGTTGTGCAATGAGTTGTATTGAAGCTCTCGGTTTTATGGCATGTCCAGAATCCGCAGAAGCCCTTTATCTGATCATGGTAGGAGAAATAGAATGCTCTATAGATATCAGGATAGCAACAGTGAAAGCCCTGGAAGGCATAGGAGGAGAAGAAATTCAGGCAATACTCTATGCCAGTCTGGAAGAAATTAAAGATGAAAAAGTCAAAAAAGAAGTTGTTAAATCCCTTTCCAATCTCGGTGTTGACATATCCCATAAACAGGGCAGTAAATTTAACAGAAAAAAATTATAGGGAGGTAATTCTGTGGCAGACGAGATACAAAAAATATTTCAGGAGAGAAAAGTTAAGGGTATAATCCAGAAGCTGAATACGGCAAATCCTGAAAAGTTAATAGACCAGCTTGTTGAAGTAGGCCCGGAGGCCTGTAATTATCTTATTTCTGCTCTGAGAAACAAGGATTTAAAAATCAGAAAGAACTCCGCCATAGCCCTGGGAAGGATAAAAGACAAAAAGGCTATAGAACCACTTATAAGGGTACTTACCGAGGATGCCAATGAAGAGGTTCAAAAAGGGGCGGAAACAGGCCTTGTTGAGCTCGGTTATAACTCAATGAAAAGCCTTATAAAACTGCTGGAAGAAGATGAACTGGATAATGAAAAAAAGAAAAGAGTAGCCGGCGCCCTTGATCATATGGAATTACATAACCTCACAAAAAATAATCAGGCTGTTTATCATCTGGCAAAAGGTAATTTTGCAGAATGTGCCAGAATCGGAGCTCCTGCAGTGCCTTATCTGATAAAATGCCTGAACAAAGGAGACGACAATTTAAAAGAAAAAGCAGAAACAACTCTTTTAAGAATAGGCATACCGGCTCTTCCTGACCTTATAAACACACTGGCAAGCATGGATGATACCCTGAGAGACTGTGTGCTTGCTATACTTGATAAAATGGATGCCAATACCTTTCATACATCTGAAAAGGCTTCTTATTTTCTGGCAAAAGGAAATCTTGATGACTGTCTGGAGCTTAAAAATGCCGCCGTAAATCCTTTAATCAGAGCACTTGAAGATCCAAGAAGGGATGTAGTCCGTAATGCCATAGAAGGCCTCAAAAGACTCGGTTCTATCTCTGTAGATGAACTGATAAAAGAACTTAAAGGCAGAAAAAGAAAAACTAAAGGTGAAATAGCTAAAATACTGGGAGATCTCGGTGATAAAAAAGCAGTAGAAGTGCTAATATCATGTCTGTCTGATATAGAACCTGATGTAAGGATCAGTGCCGCCCAGTCTTTATGTAAAATAGGAGATGAAAGAGCTGTACCGTTTTTAATAAACAAAGCTCTTTTAGATAAAGATAAGAGGGTAAGAATACTTACCGGAGATATACTGAAAAAAATGGGAAAAGTAGTTGGCCCTCCTCTTATAAAAATACTGGAAGATCCGAAAAGTTCTGAAGAATTAAGGGAAACATCTGTTAAAGTTCTGGGAGAGATACAGGCAGAAATAGCAGTAGACATATTAACAAAGATCATGCTGGAAGGAAAGGGGAAACTTCGTGAACTGGCTGCAAAAGCCCTGGGAGAAATAGGAAGTAAGAAGGCAACAGAGGCACTTATAAGTGTTCTCGATGATGCCAGAGAACTGAGCGGTTGGCAGAGAGGTTATAATGCGACAGTAGCACTCGGTAAAATTCGTGATGCCAGAGCAGTGCCACACCTTATAAAAATATTGAATGATGAAGGTTATCTTCCCCAACTTCAGGGAGCTGCAGCAGATTCACTGGGAAAAATCGGAGATAAAAGTGTTGTTGACGAATTGATTAACGCACTGGAAAATAAAAAAATCCAGAGAGAAGTTATAGTAGCTATCGGAGCCCTTGGAAACCCTAAAGGGACTGAACATTTACTGAAAATATTTCGTGCAGAAGACAGTTCTACACCGATGAAGGCGCTGGTCATGGAATCTATCGGAAATCTGGGAGATTATTCTGCATCTGAAGATATAATAAAATCATTAAGAAAAGAACAACTCAGGATACCCGGGCTTATAGCACTCGGTAAAATGCGTGAAGAAAAAGCTATCCCCCATATAGAAGAAATACTTTTTGACAGTACCTCAAATGAAGAAGTTAAAAGCACATGTATCGATACATTGATTAAAATACAGAAAAAAGAATCTATTACCTCTATGATTAAAGTATTGAAAAACAGGAATATAGAAGCTACGCTTAAAAGACTTCTCATAGAAAGTTTTCCGAAAATGGGTGAAGTAATAATCAAACCTTTTGTAGAAGAGTTACGAAAAGACCAGGAAAATGAAGAGTTAAATAAAAGTCTGATAAAAATCCTCGGAAATCTTAAATCTAACAGAGTATTACCTGATTTGCTTAAACTCATATCTGAGATTAAAAGCGATGTTATGAAAGGAGAAATAATAATTGCTTTCGGTAATATAAAAGACAATTCCTCTGTAAAGCTTTTAATGGAAATCCTTAATAATAAAGACAATTCACCTTTCTGCCGGAAAGCTTCCATAGCTGCTTTAATTAATATTGGAGATAGTAAAACTATCAAAAGCCTGATAAAAACTACAGAAGATGAAAATGAAGAAGTAAGGAATTATTCTTTAAAAATATTAAAACAAATAGGCATCCCGATTATCAGTGAAGAGTGAAGAGTAAAGAGTGAAAAGTGAAGAGTGAAAAGTGAGCAGCAGGGGTTCCCCCTGTGTTCGTCGATTACCCGGTGAAAAGACGCATCACGCATCACATATTACTCGTCACGAAAACAGGAGGATTTTTTATGATTGAATCAATAAAAATAATAGAATTTTTCAATTATGCGACGGAACAGAGAGCTTCTGACATACACCTTTACACCGGTGCTTTCCCTATGTTCAGACTTCATGGAAAACTCTACAGAGCAGAAGAATATGGCATAATAAATAAAGAAGAGGTAAGACAGCTTATATTCAATATAACAGATGATTTTCAAAAAGCAAAATTCTTCTCTGAAAACCTTGATGATATAGATTTCAGCGTAGACATACCGGGAGCAGGCAGATTCAGGGTAAATGTATTCAGATGCAGCATGGGAGATGCTCTTGTATTCAGAGTAATACCGGGCAGAATCCCTCTGATAGAAGAACTGGGGCTGCCTCAATCCATTGAAGAATTAATAAGAACAAGGCACAGCGGACTTCTTCTAGTAACAGGCAAAGCAGGACATGGTAAAACTACTACAATAGCAGCAATAGTAGAATATATTAATAAAGAATTCCCTTATAATATAATAACAATAGAAGATCCGATAGAATTTGTATTTGAGCCTAAAAAATCCCATATAAGTCAGAGACAGGTGGGAGAACATTCAAACTCCTATCATCAGGCCATAAAAAGTTCTCTGAGAGAAGACCCTGATGTTATACTGATAGGAGAAATAAGAGATTTTGATACTGCATCTATGACCATACAGGCAGCAGAAACCGGTCCTCTCGTTATTTCAACACTTCATACAAGAAGTGCCGTAGAAACAATCGGAAGATTCGTAAATTTCTTTCCTGAAGATCACCGTCTGAATATAAGATTTCTCCTGGCAGATTGTATGCAGGGAATAATTTCACAGACCCTGGTACCCAGAGTAGACAGATCAGGAAGAATACTTGCAGCAGAAATCATGATGGGTACTACAGCAATAAGTACTCTCATCAGAGATGATAAATCACAGCTTATGTATTCCACCATGGAAACAGGGGCAAAAGACGGAATGCAAACACTGGATTTCAACCTGAAAACCCTTATGGAAGAAGGAAAAATCGATCCGAAAGATGCATTTAGATTCTGCCATGATAAGAAGAGATTTCTCTATTATCTGGATAAAATGTAAGACAGCTATCAGTTATCAGCTAAAACTTACATTGCCTGACTGTGTAAATTAGTCTGAAAAATAGAATTTAATGACATTTATTATGTAATTGCTGTAAAAGCTGACTGCTGATAGCTGAACGGTTACATATCTTTTCCGGAAGAGTCCGGCCAGGGACAGGTTTTAGAAATGGATACTGAC
>CAYSLJ010000236.1:0-7875 GCA_964431735.1 uncultured Synergistia bacterium
AAGGTATTTGATGACTTTTCGGATAGGCTCTTAGTACCGTAACAGGTAAAAGGGTTACGAACTTATCTGGAGAGGTACTTAGTTTTATTCAATCACTCTTTCCCCTTCACTCTTCATGACTCACTCTTCCCTCTTCACGACTCACGACTCATCCTCATTATGTTAACATAAATTTAACATTCTGTTAATAATGTGTTAATACTACGTGCATATAATTAAAATTGAAAAAGTGGAGTTTCCCGGTAATTTCTTCATAGAAAGGGGAGAAAAGAAATGGCTAAAGTCGGTAATGTGGGTGCTACATCTATTCAACCTGCGACAACTTCAACAGTAAAGCAGCAGTCTGTCATTTCTCCCCAGGATAAGAAGGTTACCTTTACAGGTAAGCAGGCTCCTCAGCAACAACAGGTAAGAGATCAGGGGCAAAGACCTGCGGAAAAACAGGTAAAAAGACAGGATAGTCCGGTAAATCAGGGTAATTTTCAGATTTTATCTGCTAAAGACGGAAAATATTCTATAAGACTTACCAATTTAAGCCAGAATATAGCTTTTGGCAGATTGAATATGAGGGATCTGTCGGCCCATCTGGCAAAACTCAACATGCCCATGACAGAAAGTAATTTAAAGCTTGCAAAGAGTCTGCTTGAGTTTAAGATGCCCCTTACAAAGGAAAATCTTCAGGATGTAAAAACTGCTCTTGCTATGATGACTCAAAAAACAGACGGTGACGTTCAGGCAGGGGTTTTTATGAAAATGAAATCTATGGGGATAACACCGGAAAATGCGAAAGCTCTTCAGACACTGTTTGCAAAAAATCCAGATCTTGGTAAACAGCTAGATAATCTGCAGAAAATGGCAAGCTTTTTTGCAGCAGCAGGAGGTCATGTTCTCAATGACTCTATGATGGCTACCCTTATGAGTCAGGTGGCGAGTATGTTCGGAGATCTTATTCCAGAACCTAATAAAGGGGATAAGAAACTTGCCAGAAAGATTAAGGACCTTGCTGAAGAAGTCGGAATAGATGATGAAGAAAGCAGTATCGGACAGACAAAGAAATCAGGCAAACATGGTGCCAGAAAAAAATTATCCAATTTAAAACAGAAATTAAATGATAAGGTATCCAACCTGAGGGGATATATTCCGAAAGATCAGGAAGAAATTCTTGAAGAAACAGCAGAACTTATAAGAGAACTGGATGAAAATCTTGAATCCCAGAGACTTATTAATAATGCACCTTCAGTGGATGATGACAGTTTTATATATCTCCAGGTGCCTTTAAAAATGGGCAGTTCATCTCAGACGGTTCATTTGATGCTTGATTATGAATATGATCTGAATGGACAGAAGGTTGTAAATCCAAAGAATACTAAACTGGTTTTTTCAATACAGACAGAAGATATGGGAATTATCAATGTAATTATGAATATCAGGAGAAGGAATATTTCCTTCCATATGGAAGCTGAGCGTCAGGAAATTAAACAGCATATAAATAAAAATGCGCCTGAATTAATTAAAAAATTTAGAGATAGAGCCTATAAAGTGGGCAACTGGGATTGTGTTGTAGATAAGAATGTTCTAACCGTTCCCGATACGCTTCTTAAAAAAGAAGAGAACTTTGCTGAACTGGCCACTTTAGATGTGACTATATAAATATGGAAATTTGTTGTGAGTAAACATGATGATTTAGATGATTATGAAGAATTTGATTATATTGAAGAGATACAGAGGGAAGATGTCCTGGAAGAGGAAGATAAAGAAAAAGTTGCCGTAGTTCTTCGTTTTGACCCGGAACAGGATAGTGCTCCCAGAATAGTGGCGGCAGGTAAAGGCGAAACTGCAGAACAGATAATAGAAGTAGCAGAACAGGGTGAAATACCTGTATATAAAGACGGAAATCTGGCCCAGAGCCTATCTGATTTTGAGGTGGGAGCAGTAATACCGGGTGAACTGTATGAACTTATAGCCGAAGTACTGATTTTTCTGTATCAACTCAATGAAGAATGGATTAAAGACAGGGTTGTCTTTGAAGAAGATGAAGAAATTAATGGAAAATAAATTGACCTTTATAGCAGGAGGTGAGGATTGAAACATATTGCATCCTATAATATTTTAGGGTATAATTACACAGGGTAAAATTCAGAAAGGCAGGTGTCACTAAATGTTAGACGGAATGAAAATTGCCACTCAGGGAATGCAGGCAATGATGTACCAACAGGATATTATTTCAAATAATCTGGCAAATGTAAATACTTCAGGTTTTCAGGGTTCTGCCGGAATAACAAGATCTTTCGGTGCTGAATTGATGAGTCAGATGGAAAATGAAGGTTATGAAGCAGTAGGAGGTGTACAGAACGGTGTTCCTACTGTAGCTATAAAGACTGCTACAAAATTTTCTCCCGGCGGAATGCAGGCAACAGGAAATCATACAGATTTAGCTCTTGGAAATAAAGGTTTCTTTACCATACAGGGAGATGACGGAAAAACAAAATTTACAAGAAATGGAAATTTTGCAGTTAATGATCAGGGATTGCTTGTAACAGGTGACGGTTCTTCAGTAATTGGCTTTAACGGCCCTATCAGAATTCCCAAGGGAAAACAGTTTAAAGTAGATGACAGAGGAAATGTGGCAGTAGACGGAGAAAATATTGCCAGACTTCGTATTACCGAGTTCAATGATATAAATGATCTTTATAAAACAGGGAACAATGCATTTATGCCAAAGAACCCGACCAATGTAGGACAGATTTGTGCCAATCCTCAGGTCAGGCAGGGGTTCCTTGAAACATCAAATGTAAGTGTTGTAAAAGAAATGATTAAAATGATGGATGTAGAACGTGCCTACGAATCAAATGAAAAGGTTATACAGGCGGAAGATCAGATGCTACAGAAATCAATTCAGGAAGTTGGAAGAGTAGGTTAATAATTTAATGGTAAAATAAACTTTAGATGAAATTATGTAGAGGCAGTTTATCTAAATAATTTGAAAAATTCGGAAGGAGAGTGAATAGATATGATGAGAGGACTTTATACTGCAGCCTCTGGTATGATGGCCCAGCAGTTAAACATGGATACTATATCCAATAACCTCGCAAACGTAAATACTACCGGTTTTAAAAAGGGTAGAGTAAATTTTCAGGATTTAATGTATGCCAATTTGAATGACAGTGGAGAAAATAATCCTGCCGGTGCTCAGATAGGTATGGGTGTAAGAGAGACCGGCACAGAAAAGAGCTTCAGCCAGGGCAGCATGAGCCAGACCAATGATCCTTTTGATCTTGCCATTCAGGGTAATGGTTTCTTTGAAGTTATTCAGCCTGATGGAAGTAAAGCCTATACACGTGACGGTTCTTTCAGTGTAAATCCACAGGGACAGCTTGTTACATCTACGGGAGATCTCGTTGGAGTAACCATTCCTCCGGGAGCTACTGATGTTAAGATTGATAAAGACGGAGCAGTTACTGCCGTACTGTCTGGCCAGAAAGATCCTGTACAGATTGGTAATTTAATGCTTGTAGATTTTGTAAATCCTCAGGGTTTGAAAGCAATAGGAGCAAATAAATATCAGTCTACCAATGCATCCGGTCCTGCCCAGAAAGGTAAACCTGGGGAAAATAATATGGGTTCCATAGCTCAGGGATACCTGGAAAAATCTAATATTAATGTTGTAGAAGAAATGATCAGTATCATTGAAGCCCAGAGAGCTTATGAAATAAACCAGAAGGGCGTCCAGTCAGCAGATCAGATGCAGAAACTGGCCAATCAACTTAAGAAATAATTAAGTGAATGGTGAGTGGTGAATAGTGAACAACCACTCACCACTCACCACTTACGATTTAAGAAAGGCAGGTTTTAATTATGCAGATTGATCGTCCACTTTTAAATATGAATAATGGTTCTCAGCTGCCAATCGGGCAGCAGTCTTTCTCTGTGCCTGTAGCAGCCAATGCGCCGTCACAGCATACACAGGATATGGCTTTAAAGAAACAGTGTCAGGAATTTGAATCTGTTCTTATAGGACAGATGTTCAAACAGATGAGGCCAAAAGCAGATGAAGAGGATATGTTCGGAAATACCAAAGATAGAGAAATGTTCAATGAAATGCTGGATGGAGAAAGAGCCAAGATATGGGCCCAGGAAGGTGGCATAGGCCTGGCATCGGTAATGTTTCAGCAGATGAAAGATACAAATAAAAAGATGTAATTTTTGTGTAAACCTGGAATTATGGTTTGTGCTGATTATATGATATGTTTAATGTTTCTCTTAAAACTACAGAGTAAAACCACCTTCAAACAGTGAAGGTGGCTACTGTAGTTTTAGGCTTTATTAAGAGTTTTTATTGATAAAGCCTGTAAATAATCCACCTGTGATGTGTCACGAAATGTTGAGGTTGTATTTCATGCTAATAAGGTTTACACGAAATTTATGACACAGTCAAAAATTCTATTTCAGAATCGGTCATTTTAGACAGAAAGCTTGTTGAATGAAGGCAGACTTTACCATGGATGATGAAGTAAGAGAACTCTGGTCACAGTTTAATGAAAAAAAAGATAAAGACAGTAGAGATGCCTTGATAGAACATTATTTATCTCTTGTAAAAAAAATAGCCGGTCGGGTCAATAGATGTGTGAGCAGTACAATAGAATTTGAAGATCTGGTAAGTGATGGAATATTCGGGCTTATTAAAGCTATTAATAATTTCGATATAAGCAGGGGAATAAAATTTGAAACATATGCGACTCCTGTTATAAGAGGCTCTATATTAAATTCCCTCAGAGCTCTTGACTGGATTCCTGAACGAATAAGAGGAAAAGCAAGAGAGCTTGAAAAGGTATCTGTACAGTTTGCCAGTGATCATGGAAGAGAAGGTACAAAAGAAGAACTTGCAGAAGTTATGGAAATGAGTGCCAGTGAGCTTTATGAGCTTATAGCGAATCTGGGGTGTGCCTATTTACTTTCTCTTAATCAGCCTTTTTCGTCTTCATCCAATGAAGATGAAATGGAGATTATGGATACCATATCAGATAACCGCAGCGTGGAGCCTTCTATAGAACTGGCTTTTATTGAACAGAGGGAAGAACTTAACAAAGCTATGGAAAACCTTCCTGCAAGGGAGCGGATGCTTGTAGAATACCATTATTTTAAAAGAATGACCTTTGAACAGATTGCCCCTCATTTAGGTGTTACCAAACAGAGGGTATCACAGCTCCATACAAGAGCACTTAAAATGCTCAGAGAAAATCTGACTATGGAAGAGATTGATATACAGGAAGAAGGTTATAGCTGGTTTTAACGGAGGAACAGGAAATGAAAAAAGGAAGACAAAAATTATTTTATCCTTCAACTTCCACAGGGAGCGCTGTAAATCCCGTATCTTCATCCAGAACATCACCTCAGAAACCTTATTCCTCTCAGGTACATAATAAAAAAGACAGAGTTGATCCGGAAGAGCAGAAGAAATTTATGGCCACTATGGGTGAAGCTCTGAAAAAGTTTAAAGACGCGAAAAAAGAAGAAGAAGAAAGAGAAAAAAAGAGACTGATTCAGGAAAAAGAACTGAAAAAAATGCCTAAAATGATCATTCCTGACCTGGGACCTGATTTGCGGCATGAAGTTAAATTCACTCATACAGATGAGTCCGGCAGGGAATTTATGAGGAGAATAGAAGATAAGGCCGGTTCCAGAGACAGAGATTTGAAATCTGCAGAGACAAGAGGGGATATGTTTGATATAGAGGGATAAATGGCAGTTATCAGTGACCGGATATATTATCTGTACAAAACCTGTTTGTCGCCTACTACTCACTACTCACTACTCACTACTCACCCTTCCATTCCCACTTTTCTGATCATATTGTTTAACTCTTCAATTTTTACGGTATTGTTCAGGCAGGTAAATAACAGTTTTGCCTTTTCAATGTTTTTTATTGCTTTTTCTTTTACCTCCAGGTCTATCGATTTATTCTTTAAAAAATTTTCCAGATAGAAAGTACCAAGTTCATATAAACTTTCTGCTATATCATAAGACTTCTTTGTATGTTCCAGAAGTTTTACACTTTTATATAAATACTCTCCTCCTTTTTCCCTTTCCCCGGTTTTTATATAATATTTACCCAGAGTTCTGAATATTATGCCTCTCAATAATTTTTCCTGAATTTTTTCTGATAACATCAATAATTCTTCTACATATATACTGGCTGTTTCTATCATGTCCATTTTTATCAGAGTATCTATCAAACCTGTCAGACGTTCTGCTCTGAGTAACATATCATCAATCAGGCATGACCTGAAATGTTCCGACGCAGAAATGAGATTATCAGTCGATAGATGTATTTTCCCTATACCTGTATGAGCTTTCACTATTCCTTTTTTTAACCCTTTTTCTTCTGATATGGTAAGTAATTTTCTGAAACATTTTTCAGCTTCTTCTAAATTCCCTTCATTGAAATGAAGAGTTCCGAGCATATAGAGTATTTTTGCAGATGAACTGGTTGGATTTTTCTGCATAGAAAGACTTTTCTCCAGGTAATATTTACTTTCTTCTTCACAGGAAGTATGTTCGTATATATCTTCACCAAGTCTGGCGTAAAGAAAAGCCATTGCAGCAAAATCTCCGGCATGTTCAGCTTCTTCTATTGCCTGTTTTAATATCTCCATCGCTTTATTTATATTATTTAATCTATTTCTATACAGATCTTCTATTTCCAGAAATGTTTGAAGGACAGAATTAAAATTTTTTATTTCACGAAAAAGTTCCATAGATTTTTTGAGACAACTCAAACTTTTTGATATTTCTCCGTTTATTCTGAAGGTTTTTGCAAGATGAAAGAGTCTTTTCCCTTCAAGATTTTTAAAGATAATATCTGTTTCTTCTCTGTTGCTTTTCCCTGGTTTTATTGCAGATATTTTATCCCTCTCTTCTATAATTACTGTGTTTAAAGCATCTTTTACAGATAAAGCAGAAGTATATCTTTTCTCAGGAGTTTTTTCCAGTAATTTCATTATAATATTCTGAAGATGTTCACTTATTTCAGGATTTAATTCACAGGGATTGGTTGGAATAATTGTACTTTGCTGCATGAGAAGGGCAGTAAAGTTTTTCTCTTTAAATGGCAGAGAACCGGTAGAAAGTTCATATAAAGTTACTCCCAGAGAATAAAGGTCTGATAGAGGGGTTACATCATGGCCGAGTATTTGTTCCGGAGACATATAGGTTACAGTACCTATGAGAGAACCTTTAAGGGTAATCCTGGGAAGGTTATTAAATAAATCTTTCGCCACTCCGAAATCTGTTATTTTTACAATACCTTCCGGTGATACGAGAATATTGGCAGGTTTTATATCCCTGTGAACAATGCCTTTTGAATGGGCATGACTCAGAGCGGAACAGATTTGAACTGCAGATTTCAGAAGGCAATCCATTGGAGAAGGAGAAGCTTTCAAGTATTCTTTTAACAGTATACCTTTTACATATTCCATAACAATATAGCTATTTTTTTCTCTTTGAACAAATCTGTAAAAAGATACTATATTGGGATGATGGAGTCTTGAAATCAACAGGGCTTCTCTCTGAAACCGTTTTATGTTCTGTTCAGGATCACCATCTGATAGCATTTTTATTGCAAATTCTCTTTTTTCCACAGTATCATAACAGAGAAGCACAATACCGGTGCCGCCTCTCCCCAGTTCCTTTATTACTGTATAACGACTGTCTGGAAATCTATCTGACAATTTCTCTTTCCTTTCTATATTTTATTAGGTACTGTTCCAGATAAGTTTGTACCCATATTAAAGCCTGTCCCTGGCCGGACTCTTCCGGAAAAGATATGATCCTGTTGTGTGGCAAACTGGTTTTGCAGACTGTTAATATTTTGCGTCT
>CAYSLJ010000237.1:0-7831 GCA_964431735.1 uncultured Synergistia bacterium
AACAGGATCATATCTTTTCCGGAAGAGTCCGGACAGGGACAGGTTTTAGAAATGGATACTGACTTATCTGAAGAGATACTAAGTAATCAATCACATAATCCTCGCGTCACGTGTGACGCGTCACGAATACAAAGGAGGTTCATTTAAATGCCCAGAGATGGATGGTTTGATCAACAGGGTGACGAAATTTATCTTTCAAAACTAAAGGGAATAAGAAAATATCTGGAAGATAACAGGATTACTCCCGATGAAGTTGCAGAACAGCATCAGAAAGTCTATGATAAGATGAAACAGTTAGAATCCAAGCTTTCAGATGATATACATGCAGAACTGACTGAAATACTGTATGAATATGAACTACTGGTAGCAATGGCTCATCTTCTGCCACCAATGGCGAAATATGCAGTATGTAAACATTGTAGCAGTATAGTTTCTCTTGAAGCATATCGTGAAGGTGCACCAAAAGGAAGAGGAGATATTATATTCGGTGCCTTCGATCCTCCGAAATGGTATTGCCCCTACTGTGGAGCACAGTTATAGGTGTTTTATATAAGAATGCTCTTCCTGTGAAGAGCATTCTAAAAAAGTCTGAATTTATTAAAAAAATAACCGTTATAAAGATTGATTAAAAAATAATATCTTTCAAGAAAAGGTAGTTTATTACAAATATTCTCCACTGTCAGTAATTGAACCTCAGATTTAAGATTGCAATCTTCAAAACAAATATCATCTTTTGTAGAAAAATAAGGGTAAAGTCTGCAGGACATAGGTCTTACCGGGTAGATACTGCAAGAATGATTCTTATAAAAAGGGCAGACATAATAAATAAAATTTCCGTCTTTTTTCTTTTTATTAATATAGTCTTTAAAAAATTTTACTCTTTCTTCCGAGATAGAAATTTCATGTAAATAACCCTCTATATAATCATATTCCAGAAGATATATACCGAGCTTTGCTTCCACTGAACAGCAGCGAAAGCATTCTTTACATGGATTTACAGAGACTTTATGAATATATCTTCTGGATTCTTCATATATTTTAGAAAGCTCTCTATAATACCAGTTTTCTGAATCGTGACGCGTGACGGGTGATATCAGTACCATTCACTTCTTACTCTTCATGCCCTTTCGGCCTTTTAGATTTACTCTTTTTACTGCCTATAAGTTCATAATAAAGTTTTGCATTATTAACCTCTATGGCTCTGGCCATGGCACTTATTAAAAATGTTATGGTCTCCCCTGTGGCAGCACCTACAGAGGTATATATAATATTCTGGAGAGCTTCTTCCATTGTAAGTTTTTTATCTTTAGAATATAGCTCTTCCTTTATGGCTTTTTCCACACTCTCTCCTATCCTCTTAGAGAGTTCTTCATAATGTTTGTCAAGGTGGTCTTTAAAGAATTGCTCTGCATCAATACCTATTTTTGCCATTTCAAATCAACTCCCCTATGAATTTTGTAGTCTGTAAAATATAACTGGTAATTTCACTACTCACATATAAAAAATTCCACAATAGCACATGAAATCCTTTTTATGATATAATCTCAGCTATGAAAGAAAAGTTTTATCCTTTAGCCGTAAAGGAAAAGAATTTTTTAGAATATTTACTTAAACTTTTTGAAAAACCTGAAGAATACCGGCTTGGAATCAATTATATTACATCCGGTAATATAGAACAGGCTATTTCAGAATTTAAAAGTCTAAAAAAAGATTTTCCCGTATGTTTCAATCTCGGTCTTACTTACTGGTTGAATAAAGATTATGTAAAAGCATCTTCTTCATTTTATGAAGCATGTGCGAGAAGTTCAGGAAAAGATAAAACACGGGTAATATTTTTTTATTTTCAGAGTCTTTTTTATCTTTCCATATGGTATTTCAATAAAAGAGATTTTTCCCGTCTTGAAGATGTACTGGCACAGCTCTCTCTCATTTCTTTATCTTCCTGGAAATACTCACACGACGATTTTTCTCTCTATAAACTGATGAAATCTTTATTATGCCTGGTGGAAGGTATTATTTATTTAAAGAAAAATGATGTATCGAAGGGACTGAAACATTTCAGGATTTCCCTGAAATGGAATAAAAATTCACCTGTTACCTTTTATTATCTTGCTATGACTGAAGGGCAGTTGAAAAATTTCCATAAAGCTTCTTACTATACAGAGAGAGGACTCAAAATTTCTCCCGGTTCATCTTATCTAACATCTCTCAAAACACTTATTTCCCGGTACAGAAAAGAAGAAGATAAAAAAAATCCATTCCTTTCCGTAAGTGCCCCTGACCTTTTAACAATAAGGAACTTTTCCTGGCTTCTTCTTACGGAAGGGTCACCGGGTATGGCTCTGACATATCTGGAGAAAGGTATTTCACTGTGTAATGTCTCATCATCACTATTTCTCTATAAAGGCCTTGCCCTGGAATATGTCAATCAATTCGAGGAAGCTCTTTCTGCCTATCAGAAAGCTTTTGAATTTTCTGATACTGGTTTCTACGGAGATATGTTACTTGGCAGAGCTTTTTACAAATATTCTCTTTATGCGAAGGCAAAGGAATTCTTTGAGAAAGCTCTGAAAAAAGAAGAAAATTCAGTATCAATACTTCTATATCTTTCGGAAATTTCCGTAAAGGAAGGTAATTATTCGGAAGCCATAACATATCTTGAAAAACTCACCGAAATTAAAGGATCTCATGTTATACCATCACTGGTATATTTAATGAATTGCTTTTATCTTAAAGAAGAATATAGTAAAGCACTGGATATTTCATTTAAAATATTTAGAGAAGATAAAGAACAGTTCTACAAACCTGGAATAAGATTTTTCAGATCCTTAATTTATCTGGATATGAATAAAATAGATAATGCTCTTCTGGAAGTGAATGATAGTCTGAGATATGATCAGCAGAACCCTGTAGCTTTAAGTTATAAAGGTTTTATAATGACTCTGAAGACTTCAGGACATAAATTTTTAAAAAATTTCAGAGAACCATTATCACTGTTTTCAAGGTCCCTTAAAATTGATTTTCAATGTCCTGTGGTCTATCTTCACCTGTACTGTCTCTATTATCTTACAGGAGACAGGAAAAAAAAAGACTGGGCTTTAAGTAATCTCTGCCGGATGGAAATAGAAGAAAGAGACATAAAGATATTTAAAAAATTCTTTCCTGACATGGCCGGAGACATTACTGACAGGCTTAAAATAAAAGATCCTGTAAAATACGGACTCATTTCCTCCCTTTCAGAGGAACAGTTTATAGATAATTTTACTCCCTTCAAAATGTTTGCCATCTCCTGTGAAGAAGAAATATTGTTGTTCAGCCACATATATAAAACATTACTTACCCGTACATACAGATATCCCCTGTTCCTTCTCTCAGGCACACTTTATGGCCAGAAAGAATTTTCACTCTTTCATATAAAAACGTGTATGGAATTTATGGGAGATAATCCTGTAATGATTGATATAATAAATGATTTTTATATAAAAACAAAAGACAGATCTCCTGAGGCCTTTGAAAATTACCGCCTTACATTTTCCCTTAACCCTGAGAAGGAAAACAATACAATATTCCTTGCAAAATTATTAAGGGAACAGGAAGATTTATCTGTTTCGTCTCTGCCTGTATATGAAAAATGCTGGTTCCTGAGACAGGAAGATAAAGAGAATCTTCTGGCTCTTGTTAAAACACTTCTCATACATGGAAAAACTATGGATTCCCTGTTCGATATGTGTCTTCAAATTTATCTATCAGGTAAAAATTTTGCGGAAAGAGACAGACTGCTGTCTTTTATGGCGGAGAAATTTCTGTCTGAGAAAAACAACAGTTATATAGCTCAAAGAATTTACATAGATAGTTTAAAATCAGCCATATCAGAGCAATTAAAAGATTCTATAATGGATTTTCTAACAGACATATTTCTGGAAGAGAGAAGACTGGATGAACTGGCACTCGGCCTATATTTAAACAGATACAGTTTATATCCTGACAGTAAAGAAATCATACTCATCTGTACCAGTGCCCTTGTTGTAAATAAAATATCGGATGAATTTACAGGAGAGATTTACCGTAAATCCTGGGAAATAAACCGGAACGACAGAGCCAGTTTTATCATGTGGGTTTATATTAATTTTTGTGCCGGTGTTTTGCAGGAACAAAAGTATTATCTTGAAAAAGCCCTGTCTATAATCCTCTCTGACACAGACAGGTATACAGGGCATTTCTGGCATGATATTTCCATAAAGATTATCCATTCCATTGCCCTTATATATCTATCGGAAGAAAGAACAGACAGAATAGCTCTGGAGACCTATAAAAGAGCAATAAAAATTAAACCTGAACATGAAAAATTAAAATACTACCTGCTCATGTCAGCCCTTGAAAATAAATGGCATGACATTGAAGCCATTGAAATTTACCGCTATTTCTTTAACAGAAATGATGTACTGATAAAAATAAGAGAAAAAATAGTAAATACCATGCTGGATATTTATGCTTCCACCATTATTCCCTGTGCTCTGTGTGATGAATTTGCCTACGAAATCTACAGTAAAGCCTTTTCCCGTCCTGGATGGAAACCGGATGACCGCGATATAAGAATACTGTGGAATTATTTTACAAAACATCTGTCCACTCTTCCTGACATGGCAGGAGGTCTCATAAAATATCTTTCAGAGCCGGAAATAATTTCTCTTATGGAAGGTAAAGAATTTATTCCATTCAGAAAAGGGTTCGTTTATTTATTTATGGGCCATACAGACGAGTCTATTATGTATCTGGAAAAAGACATAAATAAAAAAACATCTCCTCTTATTCTCTACTGTCTTGCGAAGCTTAATCTTGAAATAGGCCATGATGGACATAAATTTATAGAATTAATAAAAGTTGAAGACATTCCTGATGTATCTACCTCTCTGGCAGTGGGAAGATTCTATTTAGCAATGGGAAATAAAGAGAAAGGAACAGACCTGTACAGAAATGCTTTAAAGAAATTTCCAGATAAAAAGAAAGAATTTTTAAGGGAACTTGGCCTCCTCTATATGGAAACATCGCCTGAAGCAGCTGAAGAATATTTTAAGGAATTAATTTCCATGTCTCCCTGTGAAGAAGAAGCACTGGTGACTCTCGGAAATCTTGCTATATCCAGGAAATCTTACGAAGAAGCATATAACTATTTTCTGTCCCTTCAAAAGGTTTATCCGGAAAACAGCAAAGCACTGGAAGGACTTGCCGTGGTTTACTATTATACAGGAAAAGAAAGTGATTCTCTGGAACTTTTATCACTCATACATAATAAAAAGGTAAAACTTTCACCGGAAGGAGCTTTTATATTTGCACAGTGCCTGAAAAGAAAAGGTGATTATATAAAAGCTCTTGAATGTTATTCACAGGCCATAAATGAAGGATACCAGAACCCGGGGGTATATTTAGAAAGAGCTTTTATCCTGAAATCTCTTGGAAGACTTAAAGCATCTGCCTATGATTTCGGAGTATTTCTAAAAAATCACAGTGACCAGGACGAAGATAAAATAGAAGTCTTAATCAATATGGCAGAAATTGCCAGAGAACTGGGAGAATTTTCGTCTGCTCTCATGAATTTGAAAAAAGCTTTCAAAATTTCTATAAAGACCTGTTCGGGAAGAAAAAATTATATTCTGGAAGAATTAACATCACTGTGTCTTAAATTAAAACATTTTTCACCGTCAGAACTTTATATACTCAATAAGTATTTAAAAATTCATCATGAAGAATCTGACATAATACATTACAGATCAGACATACTATACAATCTTGCCATTAAAGAAGAAGAAAAAGGCAATAGAGAGGGAGCCGAAAAAATTTATAAAAAAATCATAGCATATGATAACCATATAGAATCCTTTGTAAGGCTCGGTTATATTTCATATGAAAGAGGAGATATGATTTCATCTGTAACATGGTGGGAGAAAGCAGAAAATAACGGATCTCAGGATATGGACATATGCAGAAAACTCCATACATATTATCTCAATGAACACATTACAGATAAAGCTATAAAATACCTTTATAAACCTGTGAAGGCGGAATGGAAAAGAGACGAACTTATTATCCTTGCAGATCTTTTAATAAAAAAAAGTTCTTACAATGAAGCAATAAAGCTTCTGGAAGAGGCTCTTATGAAAGGAATCATAGAAGATAACATTTATTATCTTCTGGGAAAATCCTATATGGAACTTCTTCCTGCTCATGACGGACATTTCAGTAAGGCCCTACAGTATTTAAAAAACATAAAAGAAGAAACTTACGATACTGTTTCACTGACAGGGCAGGTTTATATAAAATCGGGAAATACTGACATGGCTGAACAGTTTTTCAATAAACTCCCTGATAATTCACCTGAAAGATATTACAACCTGGGTATTTTATACACCCATAAAGGAAAACTTAAAGACAGCCAGGACTGTTTCGAACTTGCCATAGAAATTTCACCCGGTTATAAAGACCTGAAAGCAAAACTTGCTATGATATATATTGAACGGAAAAGCTTCAATCCGGCTCATATTAATTTTTTGGAAAACATTCTAAAAGAACGGAATGACTGGCCTGCAGAAAAACTGAAAACTGTTATGGAACATCTTCACAGTCACTACACAGCTCACAATGAATGGAAAAAAGGAATAAATCTCCTTGAGCCTATGCTGAAAATGCCTGATTTAAAAACAGATGAAAGATTATGGGCCTGGCTGGCTCTGGATTTTATACATCTGAATAACATGGAAAGAGCTTCAGAAATTTTAAATAAGTTCTCTCTAAAAAATAACGAAAAAGAAGGAGAAATACTCAAAATTCACAGAATATTTGCGGAAAAGCTTATCTCTGACAGTGATTATGGCAGTGCCAGAACGATCTATGAAAAAATATATAAATGTGATCCTGAGTATTCTGTTGCAGGAAAAATGCTTGAAATGCTTTCTAAAGAAAGGGTAGGACGATTTGCTCTGATAGAGCCTGCAGGTAAAGGTGCAAATGCTTCCGTATGGAAAGCTTTTGACCTTATATCCCTGAGGACTGTAGCTCTGAAGATATTACATTCGGAACACAGATTAAATGAAGAAATTAAGAAAGAAATAAACAGGGAATATAATTTACTCCTTGATTTAAACCTTCCTTCAGTAGTCAGTGTAATACCTGAAAGCTACGGCGAATATTATTTTGCCATGGAGTATCTGGACGGTTCTCTTACAAAAATACTTAAAGAAAATCCCGGAGGACTGGATATGCCGGACATAATGGATATAGCATCTCAGGTGGCAGAGATATTATCCCTTCTGCATCAGAATAATATTATCTACCAGGATCTTGCTCCTGACAATATTATGTTTGACCGTAAATCTATAAAACTCTGCGATTTCGGAGGAGCCAAAAAACTCGATGCCGTCGGCAAAACAGAATTCGGAGGAACTGTAGCCCATCTTGCCTGGGCATCGCCGGAACAGTGTATTTCTATTTCAGGTGGTACAGCCTCTGTCGATCACAGAACAGATATTTACAGTTTCGGTATTTTACTCTATGAAATGGTTACGGGAGAACTGCCCTTTAACCTGCCTGATCCGCAGCTTATAAGTGCCCATCAATATTCCGCACCTGTTCCGCCTGTCATGAAAAGAGATAATATTTCAAAACAGTTAAATGATCTGATTATGAAGTGTCTTGCCAAAAAGCCTGAAGAAAGATTTCAGACTATTAAGGAAATATGGATAATATTGCAGCAGATTCCAAGGTTTTAGTAAAGAGTAAAGAGTGAAAAGTGAAGAGTGAAAAGTGAAGGGTGAAGGGTGAAGGGTGAAGGGTGAAG
>CAYSLJ010000238.1:0-7791 GCA_964431735.1 uncultured Synergistia bacterium
GACGCGTCACGATATAGACGTAAATATGATTGGGTTATTTCTTGACAACCCCTTAGTGAGTAGTGAGTGGAATATATTTTTTATTCACTACTCACCGGTTAATCAGCTCTCCTGACCTGATGAGATTATAGGAGAGCATATGTAACATTTATTTTCTGAATTTTTCAAAAAATTTCTAAAAATACAGCATAATAAAGTGTTCATATAAAAACCTTGTAATGTAATGGTTTCAGGCCTTAACGTGGAAAAATGTCAGAATGATCCCTACTATAATGAACATCGCCAACCCATTTGCACCCGGTTGTAATATGTATAGGACTATTCAGCG
Source organism: uncultured Synergistia bacterium (assembly GCA_964431735.1). GTDB lineage: Bacteria > Vulcanimicrobiota > SpSt-956 > SpSt-956 > JAKJGF01 > CALARM01. The sequence continues at coordinate 329 of CAYSLJ010000238.1, forward strand.
TCATAGCTAGATATCTTTTAGCCTGCTTATTAAATATTATTTTCTTGTCTGTATAGCGGTGATGAGTTACATCCCTGACGTCCCATATTTCATCACAGGTATCAAAATATTCAATCTTTCCCGGTGTTCCATCTCCTTTGAACGTAATCAAGCCAATTTGACGACCAGGAGATCTCCTGCCATCTTCATTTATCATCCATTCATACAAATTAAGCTGCATAATTTATTTTCTTCCTTATTTCGTCTCGTAAATTCTTTGAAGGAATAAATTCTTTTCCACTGGATGCTATTTTTTCTTTAGGAACTAATTTATCTATAAGATGTCTATAATCTAAATAATTTTCTATTTCAGGCCATTTTATATCTTCTCCATCCTGTGACAAATGGTTATAGTTAGTTTCATAACTTATTAGAAATTAAGTGCTTCGTGACGTGTAACACGTGACGCGTGACGCGAGGATTATCTGTAATTTGTTGTGAACTACACTATAATTTATCTGTATCATCGAGTATTACTCTCTTCTTATTATAGAAAGGATGTTTTTTATCTTTAACCGTCCATAATTCATTACAGGTATCGTAAAAGTCAATTTCTCCGGGTGTGTAATCTCCATGGCAACTGATTGAAACTACTAAACGTTCATAATTGGTAGATCTCGAGCCATCTTCATTCACTACTGATTCATATATACCAATGTCCAGCATAATTAATTACCTCACACAAATGAATTATCGTAACCAGATTCCTACCTGAAATACTTCATGCACATACTTTCCCGATTACACCCATAATACTATGGGGCAGAAAATATTTTACAATATATTTCATAGTCTCATCATGCCATGGTTCCAATCTCCTTCCACCTGTACCATCTTCTTTTACACCAATATATAAAGGATTAGTAAGCCGCCGGTCAAGATATTCTATCTGTTCATTATTGAGTATTGGATCATTGCTGCCATAAAAAGCACTCTCTTCATCATGAACTTCTCTGATCTCTTTAGCTATATATGAATGAATAGTGGCTTCTCCTATGGTTCCATCACCTTTATATTCAATTCTCCCTATATATCTACCGGGTATACTTGCACCATCTGACTCTATCACCCTTTCATATAAATAAATTGCTTTATAGTCTTCTAGATAAGGAAAATTAACAGGGTCATCAACAGGAAATTCACCCTGAACCATTGTACATATAGTCGCTCCGCACAGAGAAGATTTAATTCTGTATTTTACTATATATTCTACAGTCTCATCCTGCCATGGTTCCAGAGTCTTTTCTTCCGTATAATGAACTGCTCCGTCCCAGCCTCCTGTAGTAATTGTTACAGGTTCGTTAAAAAGTCTTCTGAGCATTCTTCTGTCCATTTCATCAAAGATTACCCTTTTTTTTCCATAGAGAGGATGATTTACATCTTTAACAGTCCATAAATCATTACAGGTCTCATAATATGTAAAAATACCGGGTATACCAGTGGTGTCATATGAGATTTGACCTATAAGGCAATCATAATTAGGTGATCTTGAACCATCCTCATTTACTATCTCTTCATATAATTCAATCAGTGCCATAATATAATTCCTGTTACGTCTTAATTTAATATTCAGGCTTATTCAAAAGTATCAAAATAGTCCTCACCATAGATTTCCTTGAGTCTTTTCATAGTTAACATAAGTTCCGGTTTGAAAAATATACCCATAATACTGCAGGGAAGCAAATATCTTACAATATATTCGACTGTTTCTCTATACCACGGTTTTAATATCTTTTCTTCAGTCCCTTCTTCATCGCCACCTGTATGTAAAGGGTTACTCAAAAGTTCGTCAAGATGGTTTAATTGCTCATTACTGAGTATTACCTCACCTTTACCATAAAAAGGGCTATTAACATCATAAATTTCTCTTACTTCATATCTGTTATCAAACATAAAGAGTTTACCGCTAGAACCATCGCCTTTAAACTCAAGAGCACCTATATAACGACCCGGTAAACTTGCTCCATCAGACTCTATTATCCTTTCAAAGAAATGAACATGTATGTAATCAAAGTATTGACGGGAAGGATATACATCTTCTGGAAAAATGGCAAGAGTGGTTTCTGCAGCGATAGTGGTGCCGCATAAAGAAGAAGCGAGTGTATAATCTGTTATATAATCTATTGTCTCTAAAAGCCAGGGCTCTAATTTTTTACCTTCTATATAATGACGTCCATTATCCCATCCTCCATCTGTTATAACATCTATAGGCTGGTTAAAAAGTCTTCTGAGACGCCTCTTGTCCATATCAGTAAATATTACCCTCTTTTTTTCATAACAAGGATGGGAAGGATCTTTTACTGTCCATATCTCATTACAGGTATCATAGAATTCAAAATTCCCGGGCATTCCATTGCCATCACATGATATGTTTCCTATAGAGCGATCATAATTGATAACCCTCGAACCATCCTTCTCTATTATTTTTTCATACAGATGGATACATGGCATAATAATTTATCTCCCTTCTAAATTAAAATTTATTCATTATACATATTTTTTAATAACGTATGCGGTTTTTAATGCAATGTTCTAAATATTTTTGTAATATATCAGTAAGATCAGCTTCGTATGCCATATTGAATCTTTCTACATATTGTTTAAAACGATTTACATTGAAGCCTTCATAATAGTATTTTTTCCCGGGTTTTCTTAAATTACCTAGCTTTAAGTAATCTGGCCATACTGTTTCCCAATTGGCTTCATTATTTATATTATCTATTCTTTCTAATAGCTTAATTTTTTGTCTTTCTGCTTTCTGAAAATTATTGCCCAATTTCAAGTGGCTTTTATCCTTTATGGAACTTTTATTTATTGATGGTATATCTGTTTTTACATCTCCAGGTATATCTGTTTTTACATTTCCCGATAATGTTACACCAGGTTTGCTTCCATCAACAGTTGGTGATGTCTTCATATCTATTTTCATTCCTTTCGGAATCTCTTCATCTACTTTTAATTGCCTGACTTCATCAAATATAGATCTCCATTTAGCTTCAAGCTCCGTATTATCGAGAAGATGGGTATAATCAGTGATATTTTCAATCTGAGGCCAATCTATCCTTTTATTTTCTGTTAACAGTTTCTTAATTATATATTTATACTGATCTCTATAATCAGATGCTAAAAGTTCTCTGAGAAATTCTCTATTATCTTTACTGGTTAAAAGGCTTTTACCTTTTTCTGCAGCAAATCTTCGTCTCTCCTGCATAAGTATTTTAAAAGTATCTGCCATTGCTTCACTGGGACTCTTCTTTTCTCTGGCATAGTCAGTAATATTCCATGCCTTTTCATCTAAAAAAGGAGAGTTTTGCCCCGGTATATCTATTTCAGATACCTGAAAAGTTTTTGGTGTTTTATTCTTTTCCAGATATTTTACAAAATCATTAACTTCATCAGAAGTAAGTTTGGGCGATAATTCTTTTAGCTTATTTTCTAAATTATTGAAGTTCCCCTTTCCCATAGATTTGATTATGTCTCTTATATCGCCAATTCTTATATCCTCTGCTTTCAGATCATGACTTAATATATTAACAAGACTATCGATGGTTTTATTTTTTTCTTTTCCTGCAATCAGTGTACCACAGGTCAAAATATCGATCGCTTCATCTGATAAATAGGTACCATCTTTTTCAAGCATTCTTTCCAATCTTATTCGATCTAATCTTTTGTCTAAAAACCTGTTAACATCCTTCCAATTAACATCTGTCATAGTATCGGTAATTTGATCTCTGACATTCTCTAATAAAGAATCATCGTGTAATTTATTTAAATCTTTTATTATATCGTTATACTCAATCTCCTTATCGAGTAAACCTCCATTCTCTAATAAATTTTTCATTTTCTCTAATCGTCTGTTATCTGTAAAAATTTCATTTAAAGAAGTCTCTTCTAACTTTACAATGTCAAATGTTTCTGACAACCTGTTATCGGCTTTATGACAGAACTCATGATTAAATGTATTAAGCCAGTTATTTTTAGTTAAGTCTGTCGCTGTTTTATATTCTCTGAGTAAATTTAGTTTTTTATTAAGTTTATCAATTTCAGGGCCTGTTTTACCACTCAGTTGATGTAATTCTCTTTCAAGAATTATAATAGAGTCATTAATTTCTTTACCTGTTTTTTCTTTGATAAATTCCTGAAAAAATTTAGGATTTGACTTCTGAATCTCTTTTTCTAACTTTATAAGATTATCACTCAATACTCTGTTATTTAATTCAAGCCTTACATAAAACCGTCAAAATCAAAAATTTGGTAAAACATCCAAAAAATTAGTCATTTTTTCTACTGACCTGAGCATAAGCATATAATAACAGTCTTCCTCCCGTCACGCGTAACGCGTTACGCGTCACGAGAGCAGATATTTATTATTTATGCTCACCTCAATAAATCAAATTACGAAGGGAAGACTATCCTATATTTGCCACTCTACATGGTTCAAAATAAGATCAATTTGCTTCTCTTCATAACCTAAACTGTATAACTTCTCTATCAGGGAACTTTTTGAAAATGCCCATAGGTCATTACTAAAAGGTTTTAACTTAGACGTGTCAATTTTATCGCTGAGTTCTTTCATGGTTTTTTCTGTAATTGCAAATACGTCCTCTTTAATCCTGGCACAAATACTGCCACACACAGATGCGGGAATGGAATACTCTATAATATATTCAAGTGTTTCTTCATGCCATGGTTCTAAATATTCGCCTGATGTACTGTGCTCTGTACCATCTTTATTGCTTCCTCCTCCTGTAGTAACATATATAGGTTCGTTAAGCATCATTTCAAGACGTTCTTTCTGATAATCATCAAATATTATCCGTTTCTTATCATAAAGAGGATGGGTTTTTGCCTTAATTGTCCAGAGATCATTGCAGGACTCAAGATAAAAAATTTTTCCTTTTGTTCCGTCTCCTTTACATCTTATTTCTGCTATAACACGACCTTTGGATCTACGTTCATCTTCGTTTATTATTGATTCATGTAACCAAATTCTCATAATATTTACATCCTTTCCATAAAGAATTACTTACACTCTCTATTTGTTCCTCTCAATTTCTACTATGTATTTTTTGACCTTAAAAATAACTCTCTGGCTTTATCCGGGTAATGGAGTACATTTATACCTTTAGACTTTTTTATACTAACAAAACTATCATCCAGCCATTTAATAAAACCAGGGTTATCCTGAACAAATTTTGTATTAACCGGATCTTTACACCAGCTACTATATTCCGGAAAATTCTCAAGAAAATTATTTATAACTTTATCTTGTTTTAGATCTACCCGGGGTATATTTTCTGGTATAACCTGCCCTTTGTCTCCAGATGGAACTTTATCATTTCTATCTGGCTTTATATCACTATCAGATATAGTCTTTGCCGGAGATGTTGTATCCTGCTTTATTCCCTGTGTAGTGGCAGGTGTATCAGAAGGTAATAAAGGTATTTTCCTGTCAAGTATATCGACATAATCTGAATAATTTTCAATTTCCGGCCATTTTACTGCCCCGCCTTCTTTGAGATAATTATCTATTATATAATTATATTGTTCCCTGAATTCAGATGAAGCAATTCTGGAGCGAAATTCTGCTTCGTTTACTCTGAAAAATTTAAGTTCTTTGAATTCATCTACAGGTTTTTTACTATTAATAGAAATTTTCTTCAAAAATTCCTGTTTTTTCTTTGCTACAAAAGCCCGTCTCTCCTGCATAAGCATACTAAAGGCTTCTGCTGAGGACTCTGTAGGATTTTTGACTTTGTTAGCATATTTACTGATATTATGGGAAACCTCATCGTAAAATGGCGATTTTTTATTGCTAAAAGGTATTTTCTCCAAACGCTCAGATAAATTTATATGACTCTTGATACTTGAAGGTTCTAAATAAAAAATGTCATTAAATGTTTTATTTAAATCATTAATATTCAATCCATATTCAAAGGTATTATTAAGCTCTTTCAGCTTATTCATAATTAACTCGTTGTTTCTTGGTAATTCCCTGTCTAAAAGATGAGTAAGTAATTTTTTCTCTTTCTCCGTGAAATTACTTCCAGCTGAATTTAAAAAATCTTTTGTTATTTTAATCATTTCTAGATTTTTTTCCTGACCAAGGACATAATCAAGTCTATGAAAAACTTCATGATTAAACGTATCAATCCATTTATTTTTGACTTTCACTACTTCCCTGGAATAATTTTCTATTAACGTCAGGTTATTTTCGAGTTCTACATTGCTCAAACCACGTTTTTGCAATTCTTTAAGTTCTTTTATTTTCTTATTAATATTACCGATAGTTTCATCTATATTCTGGCTTTTTAACTGTTTTATAAGTGCCGTATCAGCATATTTATTTTCAAATTCAAACATTTCCTTATTTAATGTCTTACTGTTTAAAATTATCTTACCTTCTGCAGATTTGCAAACACCAAGTGTCTTTTGGGAAGCTACTCCATCTACATCTACATAGGTAAAATCACTATTTATATAAATACCTTCTATTAATGATTTTTCATTTCTACCAGCCATTTCTTTTAATCTTGCTTTCATACCGGGAGGAAACATATCTATTGCTTCCTGTATCCATTTTGTCTGTACCTCATCACCATAAATATTTATACTCACCCCATCTGATAATTTAGCTGAATTCAGAATACGCTTATTAACCTCGTTGCTTTCATGTATAAAATGCATAACAGTAGATTTGAAAGAGACATCATTTGTATTCTTCCCGGCTTTCTCAAATTGTGTCTTTAATAAAGCTTCCAACTCTTCACTGGTAAAACTTTTATTCTGTAACAGACTATCTAAAGAATCTTTTAAAAAAGAAAATTCACCAACACAGGCATGATTTTCTAAATATTCTATATTACCGGTATTAAATTCATATGTCTTATGATAGAAATTTTTCTTTACTTCATAAGTGATTTCATCAAAACTTTTCTCCGGTCCCTGAGCTATTTTAGATACATCATCATCTGTTTCCCGGCTCCTATAATCATTTATATCCTTTTGACGAATTTCATCTATATTATCTTTGGAAGGTCTCTTTATCTCTACTCCTTCATCCCCGGCTTTAGTTTCCTTTACCTCATCCACTGTTCCTTTCTTGCCATCCATTTCCTTTACAGAAGATTCTTCTCCGGCCGGTTTCTCAGGAGTCTTCACACTTCTCTTATGTTCCAGAACAGATTTTATCTCTTCATCATTAAAGCCTGCATTTTTTAACTTCTGTGTCACTTCTGCCTCATTATGAGTTCCTTCCGAAAGTATCTCCTTTGCCTTAGTAAACTTCTCAGGGTCTTTAATCTTTCCCTCAAGGCCATCTAATGTATCTCCCTTTACCTTCGGCATAACCTTACCGAGAATATGTTCCCCTGCCTTAAGACCTGTTCCCATAACAACACTCGTGGCAAATCCCATACCTCCCT
>CAYSLJ010000239.1:0-7736 GCA_964431735.1 uncultured Synergistia bacterium
CTCACCCACCGGAAGGGTGTAGAATAAATATTACTTTTCGGATAGGTTCTAAGTATGAGAATTTGTTCTTCCCGTCACGCGTTACGCGTTACGCGTCACGTTTCTCATATAAAAACACAATCCTATCCAAATTTTATATAAAAAAACACTTGAATAATTATTATTACCCTGCTATAATGTGCGATTATGCCAAAAAATAAATGGTTGAAAAATTGCTATGCTCCTGCTATAATGTGCCTCATTATGACAGAATGTATAGGTAATTTCTTTTACAAAATTTTTAAAGAACCGGTATTTATAACCTTTCTTGCCCTTGCGACAGGTCTCCTGGCAGGAAGGCTCAAAATCAAAGGTTTTACCCTGGGAAGTTCTGCAGTCTTTTTTACAGGACTTATTCTGGGCATATTTAATTTTGAAGGTTCTGATGTTATAACAACTGCCGGACTTGTCATATTTATGTATGCCATGGGCATACAGGGAGGGCCGGGGTTTTTTAATTCTCTCGGAAGAAGAGGTATACCATATTTAATAATTACCGTATCTCTCTGTCTGACAGGTCTCGGAGCAACGCTTGCCGCTATGTATATATTTCACCTGGCACCTGACATGGCACTCGGCATATTCACTGGAAGCCTTACCAGTTCGTCCAGTCTTGCAGTTCTAAGTGAAGGAGGATGGGGGAAAAATCTCTTTACTGTATACGGTATAGTATATCCTGCAGGTCTCTTCTTACCTGTTCTGTTTATCCAGTTCCTTCCTTTGATAATGAGAAAAGACTTAAAAAAAGAAAATACCGGAAATAATAAAGGAAAAACTGCAGAACCTATTATTGCCAGAAAATTTATAGTCGAAAAAAAGGAAGTAAACGGGAAAACACTGGGTGAAATAGGGTTTCGTACAAAAACAGCAGGGGCAACCCTTTCAAGAATCAGAAGAAGAGGCAGAATAATCATCCCCGGCCCGGATACAATATTGAAAATAAGAGATGTCGTGCTGGCAGTAGGAACAGAAGAAGCCATAGAAAAGGTTCATCAACTTCTTGGCAATGAAACCCATGACGATATGGAAAATGATCCTTCTGTAGAAGCAAGAACGATTATAATAACAAATCCTTCACTCCATGAAGTACCACTCGAACAGCTTGATATGCCGAAAAGATATCATACGGTAATTACAAGAATCTGGCGCGGAGGCATTCAACTGGTTCCCACACCTGATTTTGTTATGGAACTGGGAGACAGTCTTCTAGCTGTAGGAAAAAAGAGAAACCTTGACAGAGTATGTCAGTTTCTCGGTAAAGAAGAACAAACACTGGGAGAAGTAGATTTCCTTTCTATGGCAATAGGCATAACGGCAGGTATGATTATAGGACAGATTAAATTCATCATACCATCCATAGGAAGTGTTATGCTGGGGAATTCTGGAGGCGCCATGCTTACAGGTATGTTCCTGGGTTATGTACGTCGTTTTGGTTTTCTTACAGGTCAAATGTCTCCTGCTGGAAGAATGATATTGAAAGAACTTGGACTGGATCTGTTTCTGGCAGGCATAGGCATTCAGGCAGGGGCAAATATTTCTTCCATAGGAGGATTGCTTCTCTGTAAACTCCTTATCTCTTCAATTTTTATTCTTATATCTATGATGACAGTTGTATTGATATTGAGTTACATGGTATTTAAAATGAGTTTCACCAACAGCCTGGCATGTGTCTGCGGCAGTATGACCAGCACTCCTGCCGTCGTAAGCCTTAACAGAATGGCAGGCTCGGAAGATCCGTCATTTTATTTTGCTTCCTGTTATCCTCTTTCCGTATTCGGAATAACACTGATAAGTCAGATAATCGCCATTATAGTAAGGTAAAAAAATACTGGCATAAATAATATATTACCGATTTTACAAAGACTATTTCAGTAAAAGGAGAGGTCTATGACAGATAAATTCAAACTTGTTTCTTCTTTCAGGCCTGCAGGCTCACAGCCTGAAGCAATAAAACAGCTTGTAGAAGGTATCGAGAAAAACTGCAGGTTTCAGACACTTCTTGGTGTTACAGGTTCGGGGAAAACTTTTACTATGGCAAATGTCATAGAGAAAATAAACAGACCTGCTCTTGTGATTGCTCATAACAAGACTCTTGCAGGACAGCTATATAATGAATTCAAAGAATTCTTCCCTGAAAACAGAGTGGAGTATTTCGTCTCTTACTATGATTATTATCAGCCTGAATCTTACATACCTCAGAGGGATATATATATAGAAAAAGACGCACAGATAAATCCTAAAATCGAACAGTTAAGACTTTCTGCTACTGCTTCTATCATGTCCGGAAGGGACGTAATCATTGTGGCAAGTGTTTCCTGTATTTACGGCCTGGGAAATCCCGAAAATTTCAGAAATCTCGGTTTTGAAATCTCTACGGGACAGAAAATAGAAAGAAAAGAGATACTACAGAAACTGATAAATATCCAGTTTGAAAGGAATGATACGGAACTCATGCCGGGACGGTTCCGTGTGAGAGGAGATACGATAGATATTGTCCCCGGCTATTACAATAATATTATCCGTTTTGAAATGTTCGGTTCCGAAATTGAAAGAATAAGGGAAATAGATAAAAATACGGGAGAAATAAAAGAGGAAATGTCTTATTTTTATGTTTATCCTGCAAGACATTTTGTAATACGGAAAGAAACTCAGGAGAAAGCTCTTTTATCGATAAAAGAAGAACTTGACAGAACTCTTCCTTCCCTTGATATGATTACGGCACACAGGCTGAAACAGAGAACCATGTATGACATAGAAATGATCAGGGAAACAGGATACTGCAAGGGCATAGAAAATTATTCCAGGCATTTCGATTTCAGGCACGAAGGAGAAAAACCTTATGTTCTCCTGGATTATCTCCCTTCTGATTTTCTCATGATTATAGACGAAAGTCATCAGACAATACCGCAGCTTCATGGCATGTACAGAGGAGATTATACAAGGAAAAAGAATCTCGTAGATTACGGTTTTCGTCTCCCCTGTGCCTTTGATAACAGGCCTTTAAAGTTTGAAGAATTCGAAACATATATGAATAATGTTGTTTTTGTGTCTGCCACTCCGGGAGATTATGAGATAAAGAAATCACAGCAGTTCGTAGAACAGATAATAAGGCCCACAGGTCTTGTAGACCCATTAATTGAAATAAGACCGATAAAAAATCAGATAGAAGATCTTAAAATAGAAATTTCCAGAGCAATTAAACAGGAAAACAGAGTTCTTGTCACAACCCTTACGAAAAAACTTGCGGAAGAACTTACTGAATTTCTGTCATCGCAGGGCATAAAAACAAGATATTTGCACTCAGAGATCGATACACTTGAAAGGACCGAAATTATCAGAGAATTGAGACTCGGTATATTTGATGTCCTTGTCGGCATAAACCTTTTAAGAGAAGGCCTTGATATTCCCGAAGTAGGTTTTATAGGAATACTTGATGCAGATAAAGAAGGGTTTCTGAGAGATCAGAGGAGTCTCATACAGATTACGGGAAGAGCGGCAAGAAATATTTCATCAAAAGTGGTTCTTTATGCCGATAAGATTACAGATTCAATCAAAAAAGCAGTCCATGAAACAAACAGAAGAAGAGAGATTCAGATTGAATTTAATAAAAAGCATAATATAACACCTGAGACCATAAAAAAACCTGTGAAAGAAAAATTTGTAGAAATAAAAGACGTAAAACATGTTCCAAAAGCAGAAATACCGAATATGATAATAGAACTGGAAGCAGAGATGAAAGAAGCGTCTGACAGACTGGATTTTGAAAAAGCCATAATTATCAGGGATAAAATCAATAAACTAAGAGAAAAGATATGTAAAGGGTGAAGAGTGATTATTCACTATAATCGTGATGCGTGATGCGTGATGCGTAGTGCGTAATGCGTATCTACTCACTACTCACTACTCACGCCCCGTAACCATAATCCAAAAGCTCTTTCAGTTCTTTCGCTTCAGGCTTTTCTGCCAGTTCAACAAACTTCTTCATATCGATACGCTTCTCGGATATTTCATCGGGCCCGCTCCAGTTAATATCAAGTTTCTTCATATCAACTTTGACTGCCGTTGAATGCCATCCTTTTGAGGTAAGTTCATCGGTAAAACGCATACCGGGCTGAAGAGATCTATAAGATAATTCCACAAGAGCAACAGGCGCTTTATTACCGTAAAAACTTTCCAGATTTTCCATAAGTTTTCCAGAAAGCCCTTTCTCTAAAAGTCTTGCATGGATATAGGCTTTCAGTATGTCATCCACTGTAGCTTTATTTTTAAATACAATAGAAATCTTATCTTTTGAAGGATTCAGTATGTAATTTTCATTTTTAAATATGCTGAAGAGTCTGTCCGTATCACCTGATTTATCCTGACCGACCAGTGTTTGCAGGGAATCGCAGAATTCTATTTTTTTCGAATAATCATCGCCGTCTCCCGAGAAAAGTGATTTCACCGTTTCCAGAACACCTTTTTTATCTGCTTCAGGCACTTCTCTGTTAAGTATATAATTATCGGCAATTTTCTGAATATTTTCCTGATTTAAAGTGTCCATTCTGATGGAGCCTGCTGCGTTCAGATGGCAGAAAGCAAGAAGAGAACCAAGTGTTGCAACTGTAAAGAGATAAGGATTTATACCGAGTGATGAGGCAACTCTTGTAGTTGCAATAGCAAGGGGCATTCCAAGCATATCAGCAACCATATCCTGATTGGCATTTTTTGTCGAAACAAGACCTTTTGCCGGCCCTTTTGCCATATGATTGAAAATATTTACTCCTGCTGCCGAACCGAGAGTTCCTGCCAGAGCGCCTGACATGGCGGTAAATCCTGAGAGAACAGGTAAAGCAGTCGGGAAAACAGCCAGAGTTCCGAGAGTCAGAAGAGAATTGAAAGATGCTATAAGACTGCTGGCAAGTATAAATTTTTTAGGATCTGCATCGCCTTTCTTTGCAAGAAAAGAGCCGCCCATAGAAGTAAACTTGGAGACCATGCCGTTTACCACACCGGAAAGAGCCGCCTTTTCAGTAGTGCTGAAGGCAACCTTCATGGCATCAAGATTGACTCTTGCAGTCATAAAACCTATTCCGCCTCCGCATACTGCGGCACCGAGAGACCATGCTCTGTATTTGAGATATTCAGGAGCACAGTTTTCATCAAGCTCTGGAGGAATAAATATTTCTTTTAATTTTGCTATGGCACCTATATTCATCTGAGATTGAGCCGTAACTTTGAGTTTTTTAAGTTCTTCGGCAGCTTTTTCCGAATTTGCATAGACTATCAATTCATTTTCTCCAATTGAATAGGAGAGAATTGATCCGTTTGTAACCAGTTCGTTAAGACCTTCTATGGAACTTTTGGGAAAAATTTCCTGCTTTATCTTCACAAGATTTCCTTCATGTTCTATTACCGGAGCAGAAGGGAAAGAATTTGCTCCTTCTTCATTTTTCCCGTCTTTCATGAGATCTTTGACAAAACCTGTATCCTTTACAGATTTTCCCTGAAGAATAAAAGATTTTGAAAGTTCATGGTCAGAATTTAACTGAACCGTATCACCGCCTCCCGGTTCTTTACCGGAGGAAAAGTCACGTTTTGCATTCGGCATCATACCGGCTCTGGTGTCTTTATAATTTAAGATTTTCATAGGTTCTCCTTTTAGTAATATGACTCATTATATCAGTAAAATTCAGCTATCAGCTGATAATTCTATCAATTGATAGCTGTAACGTAATTCTTTATATCAAAAATTCCATATAAACTATGAATATCCTGTTTCAATGTTTATTTTTTTCAGGCACTTTCCGTATAATCTCTTTCAATTACTTTCGTAATACAGTTTATAGCTCCCTGGAGGGAACTTATGGCAGTCATATCAATAGGTACCATGTCATAGCCGTATTTTTCGTATACTCCATTCCCCACACTATCAAGTTCAGGTATACCAAAATTGGGAATAAAGATATTATTTCCGTCCACTACAGAATTATTATAGGTTATCCAGGGATGATTCCTCAGAGAAGAGCTGCCCAGATAAGGAACTCTTTCTATTTTATAACCGCTGTCTTCAAGACCTTTTGCAACGGCATCGAAATTCTCCTGTAAGGCTTTATCATTTTTTAAATGTTTAAGCAGTCCCTCAAGGGGGTTCCTGTTCCATCCATGAAGTTTTTCACTCAGGGATTTTTCATAGGAAGCAAATTTTTCCGGCTCTTTTTCTTTAATATCTTTTAAAATATTAAGAGCCATAGAAGGATCACCGACTGTTATAACCTTCTTGCCTGTTTCCGGATCTGTCTTACCCAGGGGGGTCATAGCCATATCTATATGAAAAGCAGGCTGTTCTCCTTTATATCCTATGACAACGACTTTTTGATGTGGGAAACTCCTGTCCATCATAGTTTTAGCAAGCTCTTCCTGACTGAGGCTTTTTACATTATCTATTTTCAAGTCTTCTGCTATTTTATAATATTTAGAAGGATAACTTTTCATATACTTAATGGCGAAAGCCACTGCATCAGACCCTACAAACACCGTATCATCTGTAGCAAGCTGATTTCCGCCGTCAATAAATATGCCTTCCATTTTCTTATATTTAATTTCCGGATTTATTTTTGCAATTTCAGATGCAACAGCTCCGTCACCGCTGCCGGGGAACCACATTCTATACTGTTCTACAACATTATTGCCCACTACAAGAGTCGAATCCTGGGCCCATATGGAAAAATCGTTATTACTGGCACTTATCTGCACTCTTCCGGGTTCAGAAATAGCTCCTTCTTTTGCCCATTGTTCGACAAAATTCTGCAATTTTTCTTTATCACCTTCGCTGGAAGTAAGAATAGTAAATTTTGCGGAAGGCATTTTGGCTATAAAGGTTTTCATGGCTTCCAGATAGTTGTGCTCCATATCACCGAGCCGGCCGAAGGTAAGGCACATATGTTTTACATGGCCCTTATTGGAAGGAATCATATAATCATTCATTTCAAGGCTGGAATCATGCTTTTTTAATAATCTGTCTATCGCTTTTCTGGCAAGACCGGTATTCAGAGAAATCTCTTTCTTTTCTCCTCCGCCCGATAGTTCCTCCGATTTACCTGACATTTTACTGAATTTCTTTTTAAGCTTTCCAAGGTCGAGAACTACCTTTATGCTTTCATCTTCTCCGGGAGATGCCTTCATAAACCCGTCCATCTTATCAGGATCAAGTTTTACTTCTTTTAATATTTTTTCTCTTTCTCCACTGAACTTACCGAGGTTCATACCTTCATAAATTTCTCTCTTATTACCTATTTCCATAATTCATCCCTCTTTTTTATTTTAAATTAGTAAATAGTGAGTAGTGAGTGGCTCACTATTCATCACGCGCTATTTATAGATTTTTGGACATTCTTTTACCTGAAATAACACTAATTACCGCTCCAGATAAGTCAGTACCCATATTAAAACCTGTCCCTGGCTGGACTTTTCCGAGAAACCTGTGTTACTGACTTATGACGTGACGATTACTTTAAATAATCTATCATTATATCTATAAAATAACATATAGATAAAGAGAGAAACAATATAAAAATGTTAAAAGTTTGTTAAATTAAAATCATTTTTTCCGCTGTAAAATTAATTGGATTATAGTGGCAATAAAAAATACTATAAATGTGCGGTTACTAAGAGCCTATCCGAAAAGTCATCAAATACCTTCCGGTGTGTGAGGCTCT
>CAYSLJ010000240.1:0-7732 GCA_964431735.1 uncultured Synergistia bacterium
AAAGGAATTTTACAAAATTTTATCGGTGGGCTAGGATTTTTCCGACACGCTCTAAGCTTTTAGATGTAGTAAAAATGCTACCGGCCATTTGGAGGGGATGGGCAAAAATACCCATATTTATATTGACAAAACGAATACGTTTGTTAAAATAATAATTAAGATGCAAAGAATATCTTCTATAAAGTGGACACAGGAAAATATAGAACACATAAGTAAGCATAATGTCATACCTGAAGAAGTTGAAGAAGTCTGTTTTAATGAGTACGAAAACCCTTTGATTAAATCAGGTAGAGATGATTTACACTATGTTTTTGGGCAAACTGAAGCTGGTAGATATTTGTTTTTAGTAACGAAGTTTTTAAAAAGAGGACAGGTAAAGTTAATTACTGCCAGAGATATGAATGACTGGGAAAGAAAATATTATCAAAAAAATATTGGGGGGTGATTATTATTAATATACCTAAATTTAAAACTAATACAGAAGCTGCCAATTTTTGGGACACTCATAGTTTTGAAGATTATTTTGAAGATACAAAAGAGGCAGAAATTGAGTTTGTTCGTAACCCCAAGAAAACTTTAACTGTCAGATTAGATCCAATAGATTTAGAAATGGTTCAGAAATTAGCTCATCATAAAGGATTAAGTTATACAGCTTTAATAAGAATGTGGATTAAAGAGAATCTCAGAAAAGAAATTAAAGGCGTTTAGAAGGTTTAACAAATTTCATTAAATTTAAACACATCTATAAACGTCGTTAAATACTTATTTAACGACGTTGTTGTAATGTCGCAAAAATGAGAAAAGCTATATACCAGAAGGAAATCCTGATTTTGTCAAAATGTCTGTTACGGATTATTTTTTCCTGTAATGTGGAAAAATGAGGAAATAGGCATTATATCTATGTTTCTTCTTGTGGAAAATCTCAGAGGGAAAAATCTTAAAATTCTGTATTGAAAAATATACAAGTGTATATTTTGAATGTTTTTCTATAAATAGATTATTCTGTATAAACTATATAATAAATATATATAGGCAAAAAGGCCTTTAAAATGAAATTAATGTGAATATATACCACAGGAAAGAAAAGAACTCGTTAGAAGTGAGCTTATAATCATATAGTTATATTGGCTATTCCGGTCTAAACAGGGAGAATGTTTCTTACAAAATTGAAGAAAAGGTTAATAAATAAGAGTTTTAAAGATAATTTTATTTCCCATTTTTTTGGTCTAAAATAGCTAATTTTTTAGGAAGTAATAAAGAGTAAGAAATTGTTATCTGGTATAGATTTTTATAAATTCCTAAGAAACATTTACCCTGTTTAGACCGAAACACCCAAGACTGGGCGAAACCAGATGTACAGGAACTTTATACTCAGTTAAATAAAACCCTTTCAGAGAGTAAACCCCTGCCTGAGTATAATGCACAGGCACAGGTTTGTTCTGCTTATGATGACACATCTATACCTGTAGGCAGTGATGGGCATTTTGATAATACAGTCCTTACAGGAGCTACAGACAGCAATGTAAAGCTGGAAGTAGCATTGGGAGAAGACAATTATGCTGAAGTAGAAACACTTCCTTCGTCAGGTTCTATAAATTCCTCTGATGCAACAAGTGCAGCAGTGCTTAAATCCTGTCCTGAGAAGATATTTGCCTTCCCTGGAGAGATTATAATATTTAAAGTTTATGCAGAGCCGGGAATTAACCTGAAATCTGCAGGTTTAAAGTTTACACTGAATAACCCTTCCATAGGCTGTATCACACAGCCGGTATATCTCTGTTTGTTCGGTGCACATAAATATCAGGTAGCATATGGCTGTGTATATATTAAACATGGTCTGGATACACCTGTAGATACCACAATTACAGCGAGGCTGAATTCCGGCCAGAGTATGAACATTTTCCTTGAGGTAATAAAGAAAACCGCCAGTGTATCTGGCACTGTTTATACCGGAGGAAGCTCACTGGTAAAAGGCTACGTAAAATCTCTGGGACCGAAGGCATGCTGCAAAATTGATGCTTCAGGCAATTACAGCCTGCCAAAGGTACTTCGAGGTCATAGCAGGTACGTCATAGCTACATGGTACACAGAAGAAAACAGCCAGAAGGTACGTCACCGTGAAGAGAAGGTAATTGATTTCTTGAGCGGAGACTTGACTGGCTTTAACTTTGGTGTGCCGCCGACTCCAACGCCTACTTTGACACCGAGTGCAACGCCAACTCCTCGGCCTCCTTATGATGATTTTTATAAGGAGAAATTAGGATGTGTCCTTTCCCAGTATGACCAATGGAAAACAGGATTAAGTGTAATTGAAGCTAATCAACATACCATAAAATGGCTTAATGGAGAAGTGCCCGATGGTCCTCCTATACCCGATGGAATAGCAGGTGCCGTTTCAATAGGAAATCCTTATGATATATGGGTTAAGTTCAAAGATGGTATGAGTATATGTATTTCCACTTCAGATCCAATAATAATAAAGAATGAGGATACAGGCGAGCCATTACCTGAGAAAGAGGAAATAAAACATCTTTCTTGCCTTACTGCCAGTTCTAATAACACCACTGTTAAAAACTCTGATGTGATAATACTATCTCCTTATTATTGGCAACAACCTTCAGGATTTCAAGTAGAAAATGACATTTCACAACCATTAGAAGATAACAATTATAATGTAAAAAAAATAAGACCAGTAAAAACTAGAGATTTTGTTCTCAACTGGGATACTGGCGTAGAACCCTGGGTTGACTGTGTTGTAAAATCATCCTGGGATAATATTCTAACTCCCGAGGCACTTGAAACTATGGGAAAGTATGGAATAATTTTTATTAATGCTCATGGAGCCCCTGTAAATATAGATGAAAATAGCTTTAATCCATATAATGTACCTCCAGGAACAGTTTTTAGAATGTCCTGCACTCCTTTGTTTCGGAATACCAATCCTCACGATGTTACACCAATATTCAGGTGGGTAATTGATCATATTGAGAAATCGTATATTCCTTTTGACGATAAAAGAAGTAAAGGGTGGTGGTTTTTTTGTGCCAGAAAAATAGAAGAAGAAATTTCGATCGGACACATACAAAAAGGATGGATTTTAGACCTTGACCTTACAAATTATTATTTAGATTCCCTTAACGCCAGTTCTGCAACAAATTTTGATGGTTCACTTGTCTATTGGAATAGTTGTTATAGCTGGCATATGAGAAATTCTTTTAATACTGCCAAAGCATTTATAGGTTTAGATAGACCTTCTATAGCTAATTGGAGTTACCCCTTTGGATATTATTTTTTCCACTTTATGATGTATGGTAATAAAAATTGTCCTAAAAAGAATGACGGAAAAATAGCAATACCTGGTGCAGTTTTACCTGAAGGGACACCATCTTTTGACCCAAATACACCATTGGATGCTGAAGAGGCCCTAAATGCATTAACAAATTACTACAAAGTTAATCCTGACCCGACAATATATTCAGAGATTGAACAACTATTTTGTTTAGTCTGTAAAGTTAAAATATGGCAGAAAGATCCGAATGAACATATTTATTTTCCTGTTCCTGTAACTGTAACGATTGAGAAAAAAAGGTGATTAACATGGTGGATAAATATTTACTAATATTATGGTTCATAGTGTGTTTTATCCTTACAGGGTGTGTAACAAAGCAGCATATGGCTACTCCTACAGCACAACGTATAAATATTCCACAAATTAAAGACTATATCTCTACGGGTGAATATAACGCATATTCCCCGTTTACACTGGGTTCTGAAGGGAATTTTTATATAGCAGGTGATACCATAGATTCTCGTATGAATATAAAAAAATATAATTCACAGGGGAAATATATAACCAGCTGGATTCCTGAAATAAAAAAGAGAAAAAAGAACTGCTGGTTTTCAGAGAAAAAGCATCCTATAAGCGAACATCTCACTAGCATTCTTGCCGATAAAGAAAATATTTATATTGCTTACGGTGCAGCATATGACATCAATTTTAAAGAGGGAAATTTCCCAAGTGATTGTACCAGCCATATTGAGCAATTTGATCTCAATGGGAAATTTATAACTGCCATAAAGCCGGCATACGATTCTTTTCACACATATTTTATCAGATATATTACAAAGGATAAAAATGGTAATTTTTATTTAGCCTCAGATATCCATGTAGAAAAATATAATGGTAATTGGAAATTACAATCGATTTTAGATCCATTTGCCCCTGAAAAGTCTAATTTCCAAAATGGTGAATTAATAGGTGATGTAGCAGCAGATTCTCAGGGATATATTTATATCTTATTAACGTTCCCTGGCTATTATGAAAATGGCTATGTTGCTAAATTCGACTCTTCCGGTAAATTGATAAATAAATGGAACTCTGAAGATAAAGATAAATTGATTTTTTGTGGTTTAGAAATAGATGCTGACGATAACATATATTTACTGGGTATAGATAGAAAAGATACCTATGATATCCATAAATTTGACTCCAATGGGATTTTTATAACCGGATGGAATACTGGATGCACTGGAGAATTAAGTTTCTATCCATATAATGATATGAGAATAGATTCTAAAGGAAATGTTTATGTTGCTTCTATGAACGGTATCATCAAGAAATTCTCACCAAAACAATAAGAAACAATCATAGCAAAAAGTTTGTCACAAAAAAGAATGAAAATTACATTTTCAGAAGAAAGGGGACTCGTAATGAAAATAAAGGTTCTACTAACACTATTAATAATAACCCTGATTACCATAGTGTAACGGCAAGTTTTATACTACCCCAAAATAGAGAAAAATCGGCATGGTTCAACCTGATAGAAGAAAAATCCTTTTTTTTATGTAAAAAAGAGGTATAAAGAAAAAATCCTTAAATTTTAGAAGAAAATCTAAAAATTAAGGAAAAAAAATAAGATGAATAATTATACCTTAAGAGAACTAAAATTATCAAGCCTGCCGAGAGCAATGAAAATAGACAGTACAAAAGGAAATTTAGAAAATTTTATAGATGTCCGATGGCAGATAAAAAATTGGCCATGTTTCACCTGCAATCCCCAGTAATGTAACATATTCTTCACATAACCTTCTCATCTTCTTCATAACTTCTTCACATTTATATATTATAATTCAAACAGTGAAAGAGATAAAACAAAGAAAGAAGGTGACAGAAACGATTACAGGGTTTATGAATAGCCGGGGTTCTGAATATTTCTGGCCCTGGTAATCTAAATGGAAGGAAAGGAAATAAAGAAGGAGGTGAAAGAAATGATTAAGAAAGTGTTTCAGAGTAAGGTTCAAAAAGAAGGCGGTAATGGTTGTTTAAAGTGTATAATAAATGTCATTTTGTTAGCTACAAACATGCCATAAAAGAAAGGAAGATATTATGAATATGCAGCTTAGATGAAGCGGGCAGTGATAACTGCCTGCTTCTTGATTTTACGGGTATTATCCACCGGAATTACCCGTCCAGTTCTTCCTGAATGATATTCTGTTCTATTCTTGCTTCAATAATCTGGCTTATTATTTCATATTCCGGTTCGAGATCTTTATATGCTTTAGCTACTGCCGGCTCTTTTAATAATTCTTCTTTTATTTCTTCAAAAGGAATGCCTGTTCTCTTTTTCATCTTTTTAAACCTCCTTAAACATTCATCCAGGTTACAATGATAACTCCACATTTTTACCTCTGTCTTTACTTATGGAAGGAGCACTCATAAACGGGATAACAGTCAGTCAAAGAAACTGTGTCCTATTTACAGGACAATTTTACAAACGAATACAATAATTCCTTAACTTAGAGTAGTTCTAAAAAGTTTTGTCCTAAAGTTTCTCTACATACTCGCAATAGGTAAATAGCTGCTTAATCTTTTTCGGACATTACTTTTTGTACTTACTCTAATGACATTACCGGAAAGGGTGGATGACAATAGTTACTAATATTGGACACCAATTTATTTGGAGCGGTAATAAGAATGGTTACTAATTTATCTGGAGCAGTACTAAGAGAAAATAAAGAAATTTTTCAGAAAAACACAGGTAATACACATGGTAATTATCAGATAGATTCATTCTATAATTGCTTTCATCAGTGCATCTCTGGCGTTTGAATAAAATTGTATATCAATTTTAGTAGCCATATCATCGGAAAGGTCATATAATTGCTTTCTGCATGTAACAGGCACCAGCAGACATGTTGCCCCCTTCTCAACAGCTATCTCTGCAAGAGTAACCGGGTTATGAACCGGTTCTATAGAACCGCCGAGATTGATTTCACCTGTAACAATAAGTCCGCTGCGAACGCTTTTATTTAAAAGGGATGTACACAGCGCGATTAAAGCTGCCACGCCAATTTTTGCCCCTGATTTCGATACATCAAAAGCCCTCAATTGCACGGTAAATTCATAATGTCTCGGTTCTTTATCTCCTACGAGCTGCATGGCATGGGAATAGAGATTTTGTTCTGCATAACCCATACTTTCTTTAAAAGCCGGAGGTACAGGTTTATTGAGTATTTTTACTCCCGAACCGGGGCCTTCATTAACTTCAATGCGATACAAACCGGGATTTTCTTCAAAACCTCCCGGACTGATAGTCCAGATCTGTCCCGGTTCCAGAGGGTCGGAGCCTATGCTGTTTTCACTCTGCAATTCTGGAGTGGATACAAATTTTTCAACACCGTCTGTCCCTATTATATAGCTGAAATGAGTATTTCTGAATTCTACAGAGCCAATACGTTTCTGCTGTTCCTTTACCCGTCTTCTTGCTTCCATTGCAATACGTATTGCCCATTCCAGGTCTTCTTCGGGAATATCATTATCCTGACCCGGGTAAATTAATTTAAGTAACCCGCTTATCGTTTTATTTACGGCATTTGTATCACGGCCGCTGAGAGCGCCGCCGAAATATACCCTGTTCTGAAGAATATTTAATCTGCTCTGATTTCTGAGCTGACTGAAGCATTCTGATAAAAAATCGCTCACCAGCCCGAAATGATCTGTCAGTAATTCTTTACTGATTTTAGGCACATCCCAGCCCGGTAAATAGGCGTGAATACGATCCATGAAAGCAGTGTCATCTCTCATCTCATCAGGCATTGGGCCAAAAAGATGGCCAATACGCTGCTGATGTTCAACATCTACATCAAAATTACCCACCATTATAAGGCTTCCGTCTGCTCTGATACTTTCTTTTCCTCTGCTGAATTCTCCTGATTCCATATAGCCTTTCATTATATTGACTCCGTCTTTCTGGTCGAAAGAAATACCTGATATTTCGTCGAAGCATACAACATCATACTGGCATACGAGCCCTCTCTGGCCTGTGGAGTTATTTACAAACATTCTTGCCACTGTGGCTTTACCGCCTGAAATCAGGTGTGCATAGGGAGAAACCTGCTGAAAAAGATGGCTCTTTCCTGTTCCCCTGGGCCCGAGTTCTACCAGGTTGTAATTCCTTTCTACAAAAGGCACCATTCTTAAAAAGAAAGCATTTTTAGCTCTTTCCGACAGGCTCCCCGGTTCAATACCTATACTGCGAAGAAGAAAATCTTTCCACTGGTCTGCAGTAAATCTTTTACGGGCTTCTGCAAGAATATCAAGTATATCTCTTTTAGAAAGCTGAATTTCTCTGAGGCTTTCCACTCCGAAAGGACGGCCCTTTTTCTCCTGTGCCATTACCGGATCATAATTCAGAGATATTTCAGCATAGAAACCGCCTGTTAACATTCTTTC
>CAYSLJ010000241.1:0-7700 GCA_964431735.1 uncultured Synergistia bacterium
AATCCACTGAAGAATTAATTGCTTTAAGCGGTATATGTGAGAGCAATAATGGCGATCTGGCAGATAATCATAATGAATATTTATACGGGGGTCTGAGAAGTGAGATTTGATACTTTTTTTGACACCTGGGCCTGTGTCGCTATAGTTGATAAAAACGATACTAATCATGCAGTGGCTGATAAGTTTTACAGACAGTTTTTATCTCAAGGTCATATACCTGTAACAAGTGATTACATAATTTCAGAAACTCTTACACTTCTTCGCAGAAGAGTAGCAAGTAATATTGCTATTCTCTTCGGAGATATTCTATTTAAAAGCATTTCCATCGGCCGTATAAAAGTTGAAAATATAAACTATGGGAGATGGGAGAAAATATGGCGATTATTTAAGAAGTTTTCAGATAAACCTGATATTTCAGTTGTAGATTTAAGTTCAATGGTTATAATGGAAGAAATTGGAATTAAGAATATATTTTCCGGAGATGAGCATTTTGAATATGTTGGTATGGGTTTTACAAGGGTGCCTTAAATGGAATTTATGACAATCCTGTAAAATCCGATTAGAATGTCGACAAATATAAAGGATAATTTATTCATATAATATCTCTTTTATATCTTTTCTGGTTAAATCACTTTCAACAGAAGATTTTAATTTATTAAATACCATTTTAAATTTCAGGTATTTCTTGATTTTTTCTACAGATTGTCCAGGGTCATTACTGTCTTTTATATCATATTCTATTTTTATCACCTGCTTTGATTTTTTATAACCCTTCTAAAAATATTATATTATCCCGGGAGAAGCTGACTTATAAAAGTTGCTTGAACTCTTCTATGGTCAGGCCGGCATCTCTTATAATCCCACTCATGGTAAAAGGATCAATCGGATTTGCCCGTGGAATAGTAATAATTCTTGTTCCATCGGTCATTGTAATATGTTTGCTCTGTCTGGCAATCCGAAAACCTGCTTTTTCAAAAGCTTTGACTGCTCTTAAATGATTTATTCCAGAAAGTTTGCTCATGTTTTATCATGCTACTTCTACATATCGAGAATCTTCGTTTTTACATAAATCTTCCATCGTCTCTAAATATGCTTTTATGGCATCTTTAATATTTTCTAAAGCTTCTTCTTCATTCTTACCCTGTGACCAGCAGCCAGGCAATCCGGGACACCATATTGAGTAACCTTCTTCGGTTTTTTTTATATTTACTCTGTATTTCATTACACATCACCTGCTTTATGAGACGAGCAATCTATTTAGATTTTTTATAATACTTCTAAAAATATAATAACATAAAGAATCCCAATAATAAAGATATTAAAAGGCTATAATCGAAAATAAGTCCATTAACGGCCTGGTTCATAGCTCGCCTGTGTATATATTCGTGTCATAATAAAATGGCACTCTGTCGTCTGCTTTACACCTTTCAAATAATTCCCCGAGTTTCTCTATTAACAATCCATAATTCTCGTCACCGGGTCGCGGGGTGTAGGATAAAGACAGGAATAATCCCTTGAGCTCTTCAAAAGAAATCATATTTTTATTATGGAAAACTGTTTTTTCAAAATTACCGTCTTTAAAGAAGTCGCTGAAGTCGTCATCTCTTACCTTCCTGTGTGTTGCCCTTTCTCTATAGTTTGTTATATTATCTGCCAGAAATGCCTCGTAACGGGCCATAAATTCTTTTCCTTCTGTGAGCCTTTTATTCCAGAGCAAAATAGCTTTTCCCTTTTCTTTCAATATCCTCTTAAATTCCTTTTTCGCTTTGCCTCTGTCAAGCCAGTGAAAAGCCTGGGCACATACAATAAAATCTACTGACTGAGAATCCAGACCGGTGCACTCGCCGGAACCGTTTATGGAATGGAAATTCTCATAAGAACCAAGGGTTTTTTCTGCAGTTTCTCTCATGTGGTCATTCGGTTCCACCGCGTAAACGGTACTTCCTTTTTTCAGGAGATGTACCGTAAAATTTCCCGGCCCTGAACCTGTGTCTGCAATAACGGATTCTTTCTTTATGCCTGTTTCATTATAAAGAAAATCTATGGCTTCTTCCGGGTAGGAAGGTCTGTATCTTATATAATTATCTACTTTGCCTGAAAATAATTTTTTGCTGTCCATAATTAAGGTTTGATAATATTCCTGCAAAACTGCTGTTCAGCGAAGACATATTTATATACTCCTTTCTATAAATAATTCAACCGGCAGATATTATATTTTTTTTAACGAGATTATTGTTAAATAAACTTCTTACCCCTCATATTATTATGGATTCTTTCATAACGTTCTTATAAAAAGATGTAGCACGGTACAAAGAACTATTCCATTCTTCTTTCTCTCTTATAATTGAACTTATAATTTCTCCTGTTTCCAGTTCTATTTTATATAGAGCATGCCTTATATTCTGAATTTTCTCATAATCAGGTTTTTTATCCAGAAGTATCAAAAAATCCCAGTCAGAATATTCTTCTTCCTCTCCTCTTGAGCGGGATCCATAGAGAATAATCTGAGCAGCGGGGTCTATGTTTAGCACTGTTTCCTTTACTGCTTCTAATAGCTTATTTTTCATAATTATTTCACCTGATTATAGTTAGTTTCATAACTATTCATAAATAATGAACTCGTAATGCGTAATGCGTAATGCGTGATGCGCAGGGATTAAACCCGTCACGCGTTACGCGTTACGCGTCACGACGATTTAAATTCTAATAAGTTATGAAATACACTGTAATAGTTTTTCCATAATCCCTTCAAAAATATAATAACATAAAAAAATAGGAGAAGAAAGATTGTTTGTTTTTTTGTCTCATGATAAAATTACTTTATACATATTCTGTATAGATAGTTTTTACATTAGCAATTACAATTTTTATAAGGCTATGAGAAAAGATTTAATAAAAAAAGAAATCATAAAGAAAATAAAAGAAAAAGAAAAAGATATTCAAGTATCTCTGGGAAATATGATCGCCGGATTGGCAGAACGTACGTCTCTGGAGTATATTAATATTATTAAATCACTTGCGGACAGAGTCATAACGGAAGATAATGTGATTAAACATATCGAAATATGGTCCAAAACTCTGGGGAAAGACAGTTTCCTGGGAAATGAAATGAGAAAGGATCTGTCTGAACACCCGGTAAATATAGCAGAAAACCTTAAAGCTCCTCTTGATAATATCATGTCATATATGCAGGAAGAATGGAATAATTCTGCATATATGTTTGAAGAACATTTTAAACATAAATACAGAATTTTCGCCCGTACGGAATCCTTCAGAGATGATGAAACCAGCTCCTGCCCTAAAGGTTCTTCTGTTACCCTGACAGAAATTTTTTCTTTAATTATTAATGCCACATCTGCTCCTCTGACAGGTAAAGGGAGATGTAATCTGTCAGAAAATATTTCATCCATATGTACAGGATTGATATTGCCTGTCCTTGATGCTTCGGCTCTATCTCTGACAGCTGATTTACTCGGCCCTCATGTAGCCCTTGGAAATCCTTCTGTTGCTTTTGCTTCGTCTGTTGTAAAGGACATTTCTTCTCTTGAGAAAAAATTAAAGGAAGGAAAAGAAAAAGTTAAAGAAAATTTAGAAAAAAATAGCAAAAATTTTAAAGAAAATATTCAATATAACCTGGAAAAAGCATTTTTTCAGGTTAATTCGTCCATAGCAAAAGAAATACTGGAAAATCTTTTCTGCAAACAAAATTACCTCCTTCTTCCCTTCAGTCCTGTTTTTTCGGTGAATTAATTATTTTAAAGTGAAAAATAAAAAAACGCGATTTTACTTGCTTTTCACTTTTCACTTTTCACTTTTTACTATTTATACCTTGCCATAGTCAGAAAACTGTGTTATGATCCATATAGCTTAATTCAATTAATAGCGCACCTAAGGCGCTATTTTTTTAAGTAAAAATAAAAAGGGAGGAATGGAAATGATTAAAAGTATTCTTGTACCTATGGGAACATCGGGATGTTCTCACAATGCCCTCAAAACAGCAATCAATCTGGCAAATCTTTTTAAAGCAACTCTCAGACTCCTCTATGTTGAAGATACAACGAAAATGGTACAGGTTATTCTTAAATATAGAATGTCATCGGCAGGTATTTCTCTGGATCTGCCGGGTCTTAATCTGCAGCAGAATGAGATAAGAATAATACAGGATGAAATAGATAAGGAAAAAGAGCAGGTTAATAAGTTCTATGATAGCCTGAAAGATACCATAGGAGGAGACCATTCGCTTGTTATAAGAACAGGAGAAATACATAAAGAAGTTCTCTCTGAAGCAAGAGCATTTGACCTTATAGTCATGGGAAAGGCTCTTAAAACAGGACAGACTGGTGAACTTCAACCGCCCGTTTTTAATGTGGTTAAACATGCAAACAGGCCTGTTATTGCTCTCTGTGAAGGAGAAAGCCTGGGGAAGAATATATTGATTGCCTATGACGGTTCCAGAGCGGCAAATAACGCATTGAGGGTAACAGGAGATATTATAAGTGCCATTGCTCCTGATGTTGTAAATGTACTTACAGTGAAACACAGTGAGGAAGAAGCAAAGCCTCTGCTTGAAGAAGTGGAAAACTATTTCAGACCTTATAAGTTGAATATTGAAAAAATCTGGAAAAGCGGAAGAGCTTCTGAAAATATTATAAAAACTGCGGAAGAGAAAAAATGTACCTGTATAGTAATGGGTGGCTACGGAGATAATAAAATTAAAGAATTCCTTCTTGGAGGAACAGCGGAAAAAGTTCTCATAAATGTTGATATACCGGTAATGGTATGTAATGCGTAATGGGTAATGCGTGACGCGTGACGCGTGACGCGTGACGGGAGAAACGCGTTACGGTAGGAATGAATTTTCATTTGTGGCCGAAACGGTCATGGTAGTCAGTGAGTAGTGAGTTGATAAAATTTACTCACCACTCACTGTTTACCGGAATGATTTTACTCTAACGTTACCGTATCTGCTCCTCTGGCTATAACTGTCCCGTTTTCATTGTAAACCTCTATGATAAGAGTATATTCTCCTGATGTTACAAAAGGAGATTTTCCTTCGAGAAAACTTAAGATTATAGTGTTTTTATCTTTATCTGAAGGAATTATGCCTGTTTTACCGTCCAGGGAGGTTATTTCTCCCAGTAATTCACCGCTTTTAAATATCTGAACCTTAGTGAAAGATTTCTTTTCTTCAGAATTTTTAAGATATGAAGAAAAATCAAAAGTTGTTTCCAGTTCCACACTGTTTTTTGCCGAAAATTTCAGATTTTCAGTGTTTATACTTATAACAGATGAAAAAGAAGGTTTTTGATTTTGATCCGCTGTGGAAACAGGTTTCCCATCAGGAGCAATATATCCTTCTGCTTCTTCAGTTTTTAAACACTCTGAATATGAAGGTTGCGGTGCTGCACAGGTATAATCAACTCCGGTTGATAACGTTGATGCAGGTAAATTGTACAGGGCTTTATCTTTTTTCTCTTTTCCGAAAACACCTTCGTAACTCACAGACTCGGGCATCTCGACCGGGACAAGTATTGATTTTCTTTCTCCGTTGGGGTCTACCTGATAGCTCTCTTCTACTGCCACAAAGGATGTATAGGTTGACATGAGTCTGAATTCCAGCGCAAGGGCCGTTATCTGATTTATTAAATCTCCCTTTGGTCCTCCGTACTGTCTGTTTTCCAGATCTTTTATCTTCTGTCTTGCCCATATGGAAGAGAGAGCGGAATTTGCTTCATTTTTTTCAGGAAATTCTACCTTTACTGGGAAAACGGTCTTTTTACCTGCAATGTTTCCCGTGATTTCCACTGTTCCACTTCCCGGCTGTGTATATCTTCCGTATATAAACAGAGGCTGTGAGGAAAATAGATCGGGAATTCTTTTCGGGTATATGTCATCTACTTTACATCCTTTCCAGTCAATGGAAATATCTGTAAAATAAGGTTTTGAGATCCTTTCGTAGAATTCTTCCACCACCGCTTTCGGTTCTTCCTTCGGCCTCATATACTGGACGTGACCGCGTCCCGCTTCCGACATGTTATCAAGGAGATAGCGGTTTACTGATGAACCGACACCCAGTGAAAATAGTCTTGCATTACCGATATTTTTTTCTATTTCTGCAAGTATTTCGGTTTCATTTCCTATATAACCGTCTGTGAGGAAGAAAACTATTCTCATTCTTTCGCGATCACGTGGCGCATTCAGTGCCGCCTTAATGCCTTCAATCATATTTGTTCCCCCTTCCCCTGAAAGGGTATCTATATAGGCAAGACCTTTCTTTATGTTTTCCGGGGTATTGGTGAGGGGTTTATCCGAAAGACCTGAAGCGCTCATGGAAAAGTTTATTATCTGAAAGGTATCGTTTTTATTCATATATTCCACGCATTTCCTTATGGTAGCCTTTGAGGTTTCCATGGGAATACCTGACATGGAACCGGAACAGTCAAGGACGAAAACCATTTCTTTTGCCGTAATCTCTTCTTCTTTATATTCGGCCTTTGGCTGTATCATAAGAGTAAAATAACCGTTCCCGTTATTACCTGTTGTGATTGCAGCACATTCCGGCATGTCTCCTGCCACATCGTATTCAATAATGAAATCTTTATTCGGTATCGAGTCTTCTTCTTTTATTTTTATAAAAGCTTTTGACTGGCCCTCTGTCTGAAGCAATACCTTATGTGATTTAGACCTTATTTCTTTTATGGGAACTCCTGCATTAAGGTTTACGGAAAGACTTATATCATGGCCTGAACGCTCTCCGGGTTTTAAATACTCAGGTGTAATTTTTTCGGCATCTTTTACCGACGGAGGATTAAACCTGGGGCCCACTACCATGGGAAAGTGAAAATTATAGGTTCCTTTATCATAATCCAGAATATCTACATATTTTATCTTTACAAATATAGAATCTCCCGGTTTTATATTCGCCACAGACTGGGAGAAAATATTCGGTCTTTCCTGTTCCAGAAGACCTGTCAGGTGGCCTGCCGCCTTTTCTTGTTCATATATCTTTCTTGCTTCTTCCTTTGTTTTTATAAGTCCCAGAATAGTTCTTTCTCCCACTTTCATCTCCATTGAGTTTACTGCTCCATTATGAGGCAGAGGGAATATGTATGTCGCTTCAATCGGTGTATTGATGGGGTTGGTAAATTCCTGTGTTACTTCTACGGAGGAAATAAATCCTGATATCTCTGCTTTTACATCTGTATGCTTCAGGGGGCATACTATTTCTTCTCCTTTGTCTGTTCTGCCTTTCAATGTGCCTTCCGTAATATCCCCTTCTTTTGCTATTTCTTCTTTCCCGTTTTCTACAGGGTTCAAGAGGACAGATTCACCTTTTGTAGTATCTGATGCACTGATAATATTTACTGCCGTGAATGTGAGGGCAATAAACATGATGAGCATGATTACAAGATGTTTTTTGTTCATTGGTTTACACTCCTTTTTTTATAATCGTGACGCGTAACGCGTAACGCGTGACGGGTGGATGGCTGCGCCCTGTCTTCGTTACGGTTTTTGCGGAAGAATTTTGATTGCTTAATTATTAGACGGCTAAGGGGAGGATTTATTCCATGTAAAAAGTCTTGAGTGGTGAGTCGTAAAAAGTAGTAGGGGCGACCCCCTGTGGTCGCCCGGTACCGGTAAAAATACGCGTCACGCATCACGCATCACGCGTCACGCATCACGCATCACGCGTCACGCAT
>CAYSLJ010000242.1:0-7696 GCA_964431735.1 uncultured Synergistia bacterium
AAATATTTCAGCTAGAATATATGCTATTATAACGTAACGTAAAAAAAATAACTAGGTATAAGCTTACAATTTTTAATATTTTTGAAAATTTTAAATAAGTGAGTCGTGAGTCTTGAGTAGGGGCGTTTAATTAAACGTCCTGGGATTAAATAAGCATTACGCATCACGAACTACCCGTCACGCATTACGCATTACGCATCACGAATAAATATTACTTTTTTAAAAAAAATTATGTTATAATAATAACTATTATTTCTCAAGAAAGACGTGATATATATAGACAGAGACGAATGTTATAGATTTCTCGGACTCAGTCCAGGCTCTGATTTTAAAGAAGTTAAAAATGCATATAAGAATCTCGTGAAAAAATACCATGCCGACAGAGTATTACATATTGAAGATGAAGAACTCAGAAAAGCTGCTAAAGAACTTTTTGAAGAGAAGATGAAGCAATTAAATAAAGTATATGAAATATTAAGTTCTCGTGCTTCCGGTTTTAGTTCTGAAAAGAAAAATTCCGAAGAAGATGAGATGAAAAAATCTGAAGCAGACAATCTGGATAAATCCTGTACAGAGTATTTCAAACAAAAGGAATCCGAATTATTTCAAAAAACTTTTGAACATTTCAAACAAAAACATGGGTTTGATGTATATAGCAGTCAGAAAAATACATCTTCTTCCGGTCCCAGAGGACAGATATTTGATTTCTTTGATGAAGAAAATCCTGTCAATCCTTTTGATTTTATAGAAGAAAAAGAAACGGTGAAACCTGCAAAACAGGTAAAACCTGGAGCGCCGGAAAAACATGTAAAGAGTGCTATAAAACCTGTAAAAGATAAAATAACCACTTTTGCCGGCTGGAAAGAAATCGTTATATTTCTCTTTATAGTCTACACCTCAAGCTGGCTTGCTATGACAGGACTTTATCTTGCAGGGGAAGGAGTAAATTCCGAAAGTTATAACCTTTTAAGGGGAATAATTGCTTTTTGTCCTGTTATGTCAGTTATTCTTACAACCTGTATATTTCCGAAGATAAAATTCAGGCTTCCTTCTCTATGGCGGGGAACTCTTCTTCATTATCTCATGTCTTTGGGTATAGTTTTTCTTTTTGTTATATTATCTTTTCTTTTTACTGTCATACCGGGTAATGGCACAGCAGATTTAACTTTTGCCGTATTAAAAGGTCATACCAGTCAGAATTTTTCTCCGGCAAGGCAATTCCTTGCAGATTTTATACTTTCCAGCAGTTTTTTTCTCTTATTTTCTACATTTCTGACCTTTGGAAGCGAATATGCCTGGAGAGGTTTTTTATTTGTAAATCTGATAGAAAAGGGAAAAAAGAAAGCCCTTTTACTCACAGGATTATTCTGTGGTATATGGGCATTACCCCTTGTATTTACGGGATATTACAATCAGGGTTATTCCATTTACTGGCAGATATGGACGGGAGAACCATACTGGTATATTACTTCAGGTAATTATTTTATGTCCCATTGGCCGGAAGGGGTGTTAATGAAACTTCTCTTCTCTGTTCTTTTCGGACTTCTTCTTTCATGGATCTATCTTAAAACAAACAACATACTTGCAGTCTGTTTCTCTTACGGTGTATTCGAACAGATGACACCGGTTGGATATTTAATGGTAAGAAATGTTAATCCCCTTGTCGGAGGACCTGAAGGACTGACAGGAATTGCAGTGTTAGTTGTAATAGTGACGGTTTTATATGGTTATGATTATATCGTGACGCGTAACGCGTAACGCGTGACAGGTGGTTCGTGATGCGTAATGCGTAATGCGTGATACTATAATCGTGACGCGTAACGCGTAACGCGTGACGGGTAGATTTTGTGATGCGTGATGCGTGATGCGTGATGCGTGTTTTCACCGTTACCGGGCGACCACAGCGGATCGCCCCTACTTTTCACTTTTCACTACTCACCACTCACTATTTATGCTATAATATAAGAAACTGAAAAAGAGAGGGGAGTTATTTATGATAAAAAGTATTCTCGTGCCTATGGGCACATCGGACAGTTCTGTTGCCGCACTTAAAACATCAATTAATCTTTCCAATCTTTTCAAAGCAGAGTTACGTTTGCTTTATGTTGAAGATCTGAGAAAGATTAATGTGACTATGATGAATTACATGTCTGCAGGAGTCGGTATTTCTTTTGATTCGCCGGCTCTTGAACTGGAAAATAAACGAGCGGAAGAGAATATCAAAAAAGAAATAGACTTTGTGCAGACCGTTTATAATGACTGTAAAATTACCATAGAAGGTAAAAATTCTCTTACTGTCGTAAAAGGTGATATTACAGAAGAGATACTGAGAGAAACCCATTCGGTAGATCTTCTCGTAATGGGAAAAAGCCTTGAAAAAGATAGTGAAGGAAAATTACAGGGCTATGTTTTTAATGTGATTCAGAAGACCAACAAACCAATAATATCCGTCAGTAAAGGTGATACGCTGGGAGATAATTTTCTTATAGCCTATGACGGCTCTACTGCAGCCAATAATGCCCTCAGAATTACAGGAGAATTTATCCCTTTATTAAATCCTGCAATAACTGTTATTACGGTAAAAGAAGACAGGGAAGAGGCCAAAATGCTCATTGAAGAAGCAAAGAAATATCTCCTCCCCTATAAAGAAGATATAAAAGCAGTATGGAAACATGGCAAAGAAGTGGAAAATATATTGGAAGCAGTTAAAGAAAAACATATATCCTGCGTGGTAATGGGAGGATACGGAGATAATAAAATCAGAGAATTCTTCCTTGGAAGAACTACGGAACAGATATTGAATATACTTGATATACCGGTTATAGTGGCAAATGTGTGAGTGGTGAGTCGTAGGGGCGCCCCCCCGTGGGCGCCCGGTAACGGTGAAAGCACGCATTACGCATCACGCATCACGCATCACGAACCACCCGTCACGCGTTACGCGTTACGCGTCACGACTAAAACTGGCCGTGTAAATGTATGGCCGTTAATATTATATTTGACATAAAGTGACTTGCAAGACATGCTTCAAGTCCTCTTTTTTTTAAGAGCCATCCCAGTAAGAGACCATAGACGAATATTTGAATAAATCTCATCCATTCGGGATTTAACATGCCGGCATGGGCGATACTCCACAGGGCAGATGTTATCACTATAGAATAAACCCATTTAAATCTTACATTTCTGAAGAGATACAGCAGCAGGGCAGGCCAGAAAAAACGCCATGTTACTTCTTCAACCCACGGGGCACATGATGCAATATGAAAAGATCCAATATCTTTTGATGCATAGTAAGAAAGCATTAATTCCGAAATTTTTCTGCCCTGGTCCGATGTTACGGGATGAATAAAATATACCAGACATTCTGTAATGCCTGTAAATATTATACAGGTCATAAGAATATCTATCCAGTACCATACCGATTTCCATTCTCTTCTTAAGGGCCTGAAATCTAAATACTTATAGAGTAAAGATCCTGCTGTTATAAAGATAAATAATTTTATCAAATCATAGGGAATAACGAGTATCATAAAAGTTAAATATCTTGTAAATTCAGGATTTTTAAGGTTTTCTGTCACGCCGGGCCAGTTGAATATAAAAGGCATAAATTTTATTATGGAAAAAAAAGTATTTGTAAGGGCAATAATTAAAGCAGGACGCCGGAATTCCATGGCTTTCCTGTAAAAAGAAATAAAAATCATGGAGGCAATCATGAAAGATATACACTCGAAAATTATTGTTATAGTGCCGGTAATCTGTGAGTAATCAGGCAATTTATATGTTTTTCTCTTTCCTGTATATTTCTGTCTTTACTATTAACTATTGTATAATTTATATGTTTTTTATGGATAACCTTTATAAATTTTTTTTAAAAAGAGAGGAATAGAAAAAAAAAATCTGGAAAGAAATATAGTATATATATTAAAAAAATTAAGGAGGGAAACGTGTGAGAAAAATAATAATACTTTATGCTCATGCAATACCTGCAGGAGGAGGAATTTATAACGAATCGGGTGCCATCTATTCCAAGGCAACAGGTTGGACTGTTACTGGTAATACGCCTGATGATGTTGTAGGGCTATAAATTATTTCGACATAAAAAAGGGCGATAAAATTTTTCGCCCTTTTTTATTTTTTTAAAGTTGTACACAGGCTGTGGATAAAGTTACTAGAAAACATTAATTGAGAAAAGTTGTACACAGGCTGTGGATAAATATGGAAATTATGAAAAGTTGTACACAGGTTGTACACAGCCTGTGGATAACTGATAACAAAAAATCTACCATCCCAGATTATAAAAAACGCCTCTACCGTAATACTGGCCGGCGAATCTGAGATCTTCTTCTATTCTGAGAAGTTCATTGTATTTACTGACCCTGTCCATTCTACAGATGGAACCTGTTTTAATCTGTCCTGCATTGGTGGCTACAGACAGGTGTGATATAAAGGTATCGTCCGTTTCTCCCGATCTATGGGATATGACCGATGTATATCCGGAACGTTTCGCAAATTCTATGGCAGAAAGTGTCTCCGACAGGGTTCCTATCTGATTGAGCTTTATCAATACGGAATTTGCCGCTTTTGTATGTATGCCTTTTCTTATTCTCTTTATGTTTGTGGCAAAAAGGTCATCACCTACAAGCTGTATTTTGTTACCAAGTCTTTCTGTCATGGTCTTCCACCCGGGCCAGTCATCTTCGGAAAGACCGTCTTCTATGGAAATGATCGGATATTTTTCCGCCAGTTTTTCATAGGCATCTATTAACTCTTCCGAGGTAAGCTCTTCACCTGTGCTTTTTAATATGTATTTACCGTCTTTATAAAATTCCGTTGCCGCACAGTCAAGAGCAATACATATTTCCTGTTCCGGTTTGTATCCGGCATCATCTATGGCATCTATTATCAGTTCCATTGCTTTTTCATGGGATTTTAATTTCGGAGAAAAACCTCCGTCATCTTCAACAGATGTTCCGAGCCCTTTCTTTTTAAGGATTTTCTTCAGAGAATGAGATACTTCGCTCCCGATTCTGATAGCTTCGGCAAATGATTTTGCTCCCATAGGAGCTATCATGAATTCCTGAAAATCAAGATTGTTATTTCCGTATATGCCTCCATTTATTAGATTAATAAGAGGAAGGGGCAGATGAGTTGCACATGGGCCGCCGAGATATTGATAGAGAGGCAGTTCTACTGCATTTGCAGCGGCTTTTGCCACAGCCATTGAAACGGCACTCAGGGAATTTGCTCCCAGTTTTGATTTGTTGTCCGTTCCGTCAAGCAGTATGAGCATCATGTCTATTTCCATCTGTTTTGTTACATCAACACCTGCCAGTTTCGGTGCTATTATACCGTTTATATTATCTATTGCCTTCATAACTCCCATACCGTTATAGTCTTTTTCACCATCTCTGACTTCCAGTGCTTCATGGGTGCCTGCTGATGCGCCGGAAGGCACTGCTGCTCTTCCCATTACACCGTTCCCCAGCCATATATCCACTTCGAGTGTTGGATTCCCCCTGGAATCCAGTATCTGTCTTGCTACTGTTCTGAATATATTTGTGTCTGTCATGATTTCCCTCCTTGCTTTTATTTAGATTATACCTGTGGTAAATAAAACCTTATTTTCTACTTCCAGAAGAATGTCTGCACTTACTTTCTCCAGTTTCTGTTTTAACCGGCTTCTGTCTATAGCACGTAGTTGATGACATAGGATTACCGAATCACTTGCAAGTCCACCTTCTTTTTGAGGGATTAAACAGCAGGAAGGTAATGATGCTCTTTTTAAATTTGTTGTAAGAGGTATTGCCAGAATTGTTGTTGTAAACCTGTTAAGCAAATCATTCTGAAAAATAAGAATTGGACGAATACCTGATTGTTCAGAACCTTTTGTAGGATTCAGGTCTGCCAGCCATATTTCTCCTCTATTAGCCATTATTGTCTTCCTTTTTAAGATTTGTCATATAATCTTCCATTCCTTCTTCTGCAAGTTCCCTGTCTTCCTCTGCATATTCACCATATAGTCTGGTCAGGTCTTCTTCGTTATATTTCGAATAGTATGAAAAACGTGAGTTGAATTTTAAAAATTTAATATATTTTTCTATTTCATATAATTGCTTATCATCAAGGTGATTGATTTCATTTAAAATGTGTTCTTTTACAGTCATAATATTCATTCACCTCCTGAACATATTATATCATTAT
Organism: uncultured Synergistia bacterium; assembly: GCA_964431735.1. GTDB lineage: Bacteria > Vulcanimicrobiota > SpSt-956 > SpSt-956 > JAKJGF01 > CALARM01. The sequence goes on from CAYSLJ010000242.1 coordinate 6,202, forward strand.
TACCGTAACAGGTAAATTCGTAACCATTTATAAATTATTTAGTGAGTAGTGAGTGGTGAGTAGTGAGTGGGTTTTATACTCATTATTCACTATTCACTATTTATAGTTTTTTGGATACTTATTTACCTGGCGTGGTAATTATTCATTAAATTTCCTCAACTTTTATCTCTTCAATTATTTCATAAAGATCTGCCGGCTTTATGCCTCCTGAAAGTTTTTCAGAAGCAAGGAGCACCCGTATTTTAATCCTTTTTCTTCCCATATCCAGTTCAAGTATCTGTCCTTCTTTTACTGTAGAACTTGCTTTCCCGGTTCTGTCATCTATTTTAATCTTGCCTTCGTCACACATAAGATTGCCTATAGGCCGTCTTTTTATTAATTTACTTACTTTCAGATATTTATCGAGTCTCATGCTTATATTCCTTCTTTACCAGTTCCCAGATTTCATCGAGTTCTTCAAGTGTTCTGTCACTCAGGGATTTTCCGTCTTTTTTATCCAGTGAAATCTCTTCCAGTCTCTTGAATCTTTTTACAAATTTTTTTGTTGTAGAATTAAGAGCATATTCAGGTTCTACATCGAAATGTCTTGCCAGATTGACTATTGTAAATAATATGTCTCCCAGTTCTTCTTTTATATGGTCACTGTTCTGTTCCTTTATGGCTCCCTGAAATTCCTCTATCTCTTCAAAAAGCTTTTTCAATATTTCCTCTGCACAGGGCCAGTCAAAACCTACCCTCGCCACTTTTTTCCCCGTAAGATCTGCCTTTACGAGAGCAGGCAGATGTTCTGGAAGTCCTTCCAGAATTGATTTTACCTGTTTACCTTTTTCTTTTTTCTTTATTTCCTCCCAGTTTTTTATGACTTCATCGGATCCTGAAACATTTATATCGGAAAATATATGGGGATGCCGTCTTATTAATTTTTTAACTATACCATCTGCAACATCTTCAAGGGTAAAGGTATTTTCTTCTTCTCCTATCTGACAGTGAAATACTATCTGTAATAAAAGATCTCCCAGTTCTTCACAGATTTTTTCTTTACTGTTTTCTTCTATGGCATTGACCACTTCATAGGCCTCTTCTGTCAGATAAGGTACGAGTGTTCTTTGAGTCTGTTCTTTATCCCAGGGGCAACCATGTTCACCTCTCAATTTTTGCATTATCCCTTTAAGTTTGTGAACAGAAGGGATGTCTTTTATAAAACTTACCTCTATATCTTCCTGTGACAGAAGTTTTTTTATTTTTTCCTCTGTTTCCCTGTCTGTAGCTGTTATATAAATCATTTTTTTTGACATTTTTGACATAAAATTCTATTCGACAACAGACATATAACTCCTACCAGTATAATAAGAGACTGTAAGAAAATAACCCTGGCAAATTATTAGAATGGTTATCATCCTCGCGTAACGCGTTACGCGTTACGCGTCACGATATAGACTGTAAGATTGCGTTTTTTTACGACAGGTAAATTCACCTTTACTGAAAATTATAGTTA
>CAYSLJ010000243.1:0-7572 GCA_964431735.1 uncultured Synergistia bacterium
CGAGGATACTAATCGTTCTAACAATTTGCCGGAGTTATTTTTCTTACAGTCCTAAAGCATAAACCATAAATTATAAACCATAAACTCTAAACTCTAAACCTTAAACTCTAAAAGTTCTTTCTGTTTCAATACAATCTGAGCTCTTTTTCTGACCTGCTTGTCCGGATCATGCTCTGAGATTTGCTTTAAAATTTCTATCACATTGGGGCCAGTCATATATCCGAGAGCTTCCACTATACCGCATCTTACATACCAGTTTTCATCATTTAGAGAATCTATAAGTATAAAAGAAACATCATTTCCTCCTATTTGCCTGAGAACCTCTACAGTTTTACGGCGTACAACATAATCATTGTCTTTTTTTAATGTGTCACTTAAAATACCAAGAGCTTCCTTATTACCAATTTTTCCGATGGCTTCTACTGCTTCTCTTCGAACAAATTTATCCTGATCCTGTAAAGCCACCTTCAGATCAGACAGAGCATAAGATGTTCCTATTTTACCGAGTGCCTCTGCAGCCTTTCTGCGAACTATATTATCTCCATCTCTGAGACCATCTCTCAAATCTTTTATAACTTCCTGATTTTTTGTCTTTCCCAGTGCTTCTATTGCAGTTCTTCTTGTTTCCAGATCGGACTCTTTAAGTGCATTTTTTAAATCTTCAATACCATCAGGACTTTTTGCCTTCTGTAACATTGAATGAAGTTTTCTATAGAAATCCGTTCTCTCACCTTTTACTGCAACCATTTTATCTTCATATTCCATAATGAATATATCAAATTCTTCCTTCTTCCTTATGAGACGATAAAGGCTGTTAAGTTTATAAAGAAGATTATAGATTTCTTCTATACCTATATCAGACATTTTATCTACAGATTGTTCCGAATTTTCCACTGTTTTTATAATTTTCTTATCTTTTTTCAAAATATCAGACATCCTCAATCCCCCTGTTTCACCGGAAGAAAGTTTATTCTCCATATATTGGCTTACAAGATCAAACATCAATTCCCAGCAGTTATGATTGCCGAAAAACTCGTATATAATCATATCTTCTCCGCTCAAGCGCCTTAACTTAAGCTGAAATTTTTCTTCTACATGTTCCTCTTTAAATACCCATCTGTAACAGCTGACATAAAGCTGTTCTATTAAACTCAACAACAACTGAAAATCCTTGATAGTAAGCCAGTTATAACTGATATATAGTTTCATATATTTGGTTCCCTCATGGTCCACATCTAATCATCCTTTCACGATGACAATGTATTTATTCAGAAGCTCTATCAATATTATAAAACAAATAATACAAAAAAAGAAGTATCTATAAAATATTTCAAAGAAGGTGAAACTTAATATTTAAAGAATATAATAATTAAACTCTATCAGAGAGAGCACAATAAAACCGGAAGGATCATAATGCATATATTAATTTTTCTACTCATTTTCATAACAATCTTATCTTTTCAACCGCTTATGGCATCTCCATTCTGTCAGAGCGGACTGATTTTAATGGATAGTTATGATGATTTTTCTGCAGGTACATTTGAAAAAACGGTAACAGCCAGCAATTCCGAAGGTTTCATGAAAAATTCTCCCGGTTTACCATGCAGCATCTATACTTCTTCCGTTATTGAAACGGAGTTCCCGGCAGAAGAAATATATCCTTCATGGAATATAAATTGTCCTGGAAAAGAGACAGGATTTATTGTATATATAAGAGTCAGTCAGGACAGATTATACTGGTCTCCATGGTTTTATGCCGGCTCATGGGGCAAATATCCGAAAATAAAACAAAAAATGATAAAAAATTCTTTTGGTTTTGTAGATATAGACTATCTAAAACTCAGAAAAGAAATACAGTATATTCAATATTCTATCCACATGTTTTCCTCTAAAGATATCAGCCCTTCAGTAAAACTTTTTGCTCTATCGTACGGGAAGAGAGAAAAAAAAGAGACATCAGTGAGGAATTTTTTAACATACTCCAGAATTACCGGGAAAATATTATCTGTTCCCTATAGATCACAGGGAGATGAGAACAGCAAAATTTCAGGGCGTATATGTTCTCCTACCAGTGTAGCCATGGTTATGTCTTACTGGGGGATTAATATAGGCACAGATGACGTAGCTAAAATGTCTTATGATAAAGAACATGATATTTACGGTTCGTGGCCTCTGGCAGTACAGGCGGCATCTCAATATGGTCTGAAAGGGTGGATAGAAATTTTCAAGTCCTGGCATGATGTAGAAGAAAAAATTTTTGCAGGCATACCGGTTATTGCAACGATATGTTTTGAGCCAGGTGAATTAAAAGGAAGTATAACAGAACGTTCACCGGGACATGTAATAGTAGTTAAAGGATTTTCACCTGACGGTAATATTGTATGTAACGACCCTGCAGGTAGAGATGCAAAAGAAGGTATAGTTATTTATAACAGAGACGAAATGGAAAAGGTCTGGTTTAAAAAAAGCGGTATTGGTTATGTTATAATAAAATAAAAGGCAGAATATTCATGGGAAAACCAGAAAAAACTAAAAAAACAACTGAAGCAGATAAGATATATGAAAAAGCCGGAAAATTAAGAAAAGAAGGCAATCTGGAAGAAGCAATTGAGCTTTATCAACAGGTAATGGAAATGAAACCGACTAAAATCGGTGCCTATTATTATACCGGCTTATGTTATGATGAACTTGGCTATCTGGATGATGCTCTGGAAAATTTTAAAATTTACAGAGATAAAGCAAAAGATCCTGAGAAAAAAGAAAAAGCAGAAAAGATAATAGAGAGACTTGGGAAAGAAATTGAAGAAGAACTTCAGAGACAGGAAGAAATTAAACAGCAGAGAGAAGAAAAATACAGAGAATTTCTTGAAGTTAAATGGATAAACGGCGTGGTAGAGATACGTACCCTTAAAAATGTAAGAGAAAGACTTAAAATAGATGAGAAAAGGGCCAGGGAACTGGAAGAACAGGTAAAAGCTCATATTGAATATACGCTTAAAAAAGAAAAACAATTACTGAACGAAATTAAACCGGAACAGATAAAGAACATAAAAGAAAAGTCATGGGACGGAGAAGAAGACAGGGAACAAAATAAAGTCAGAGAAGAGGCAAGAAGAAATTACTATTTAGCTGTAGAAATGGCCTGGTCTGATGCAAATGCAGATGAATATGAAAATTCCTATCTCGGTAAAATGAGAAGAATTACAGGTGTAACAGAAAAAGAAGCCCTGGAAATAGAGAAAGAAATTAAAGAAAAACTTAAGAAAAAAATACAGGAAGCAAAACATGAACTAGTTCAGGAAGAAAAAAGATTTCGTGCAGAAAATAAACTGAAAGAGATAGCAGGGGATGTAGAGATACACAATAAACCTTCGGCGAAACAGAGTCTTCTTGAAGTGAGACTCAGTGAGGTACAGGAAGCAAGGAGACGGGAAGAAGAAGCAAAAAAATTACTGGAAGAATCATTGAAACAGAAGGAAATTGTTGCGAAGAAATATGAGGAAGATGTCGAAACATTCTGGGAAACAGGTAAACTTACAGAGGACAGCTATACAAACCTTCGAAAAAAGAGAGCCCTCCTTGGTCTTTCCGATAGAGAAGCCCTTGAAATTGAAAAATCTGTCGAGATAAAAAGAAAAAAATTTCTGGAAGAAGAACAACAACAGAGACAGAAACTGGAAATTACTAAAACACTCAGTCCTGAGGAAGAACTATTAAAAAGTGAACAGTTAATCCCTTTAACACTGGTATCAAATTTAAAAAAGACAGTGTCTCACGGGCCAAATAGTTTTTTAATTACCAGAGAATTCCAGGAAAGTGCACTGGAAGAGCTCAGAGCTTTTATAATTCTGGGACAGGGTGTAGGACAATTTTTTAAAGAAGAAACAGAAAATATAAGTACTGTAGCAGTTAAAGAACTGGGAAAATATTTAACGGAACACAGATATGATTTCAGCCTTGATGCAGAGAAAAGCAGAGGGCTTTTAAAAGATTTCATACAGAAAAGCATCAATCACGTCTTTGAGAAAGCCAATGAAGAACAACTGCCTCTTGTAAAAATAAATATAATTGTTGTTCTATTTATTCATAATAAATATATAATAGGAAATCTTGGCAATACAAGATGTTATATTGTCAATGAACATAAAATAAGGCAGATAACAAGAGATCAATATACAAGAACTATAATAGGAGAAGAAATCAGAGAATTCATAAATGGTTCTACCAGAGTGAAACCTTCTATTTTCCCTCTTGGAGAAGAAAGATTTTTTGATTTACCGCAGGATGAAATCGTATTTTTATGCAGCGGTACCTTTGTAGATATAATAGGTACAGAAGAGATTCAAAGGCAGTTAAACGAAACTCAGACCATTCAGGAAGCATGTGAAGGGCTGACAAATATAGCTTATTTTATTAAAGAAGGAACAGAAGATATAGCAATTTCGGCAGTTGAAGCAGGTTCAATGACAAGAGTACCGTCTGCTCCTCCTATTATATCTTTTGATGGCCCCAGTTCTCTTGCAAAACCGTCTAAAAAATCACTGTTCACAAAAATCAAAAAATTCTTCAAACAATTTTAGCAATTCAGCAATTCACAGGTATCCCTATCCAAACACACAGATTATTTTTACCGGTCCAGAATATTTCCTGGTTTATCAAAAGACGGTTCATTTGTTTCCATAACAGATATAAGATCATCTACCTGACTTTTCAAATCACTCATGTCTTTTTCCTGCTCTATTTCCTGATTTTTCTCTTCTGCCTCTTTAAATTTTTTGATCTTTTTTTTCTCTTTTTTCTTTTTATCATCTACCATATCAGAAATAATCTCTTTGTCTATTACCTGTGTATGAACAGGTTCTACAAGACCATCTTTATATAAAGAATAAATAATATGGGCCGCTTCGGAATTGTAAATTTTCATTTTTTGTGCTATATGTCTTATACTGGATATACCGTCAATATTATAAAGAACCTTCCAGTGACGTCTGGAAAAGGTAAGCTTTTCATCATCATCTTTCTCCTGATCTTTTAAATTAGCAATGAATATCAAATCAGGATCTGTTATTATACTCTGAATTTTTCTCCATTCAGTCAGATTTTCTCCGCATGTCAGTATAATTTCTTCCACCGGTGTCGTAATAGTCGGTATAAAATCAGGAAGGAAAGGTAAAAAGGTAAATTTTCCTTTAACCCATGACAGAAGATCTACAAGAGCCAGTTCTCCATCCCATATACCGTTATAGCCATGTAATAAGTCTCCCTTATCAATAAAAAGCTCTCCCTGATATATACCTCTTGAAAGCTTCAATATTCCTGTCATACGAAGATGAGATATGAACTCCAGAACTATCAGAAGAGGAAAACTTTTTAAATCACCTGAAAGGATGGAGGAATCGACAGGTTTTTCTCTTTTTTCAATTTCCTTTGTTTCAAACATATCTACAGGCTGAATATAACCTGATTTAAAGAAATCAGCTATAAGTTCGGATATTTCAATAAATTCCATACCAAGGTCCATGGCTATTTCACCGACAGTCTTAAATCCGTCCAGTCTTGTAAGTATCAGCCACTGTTCCCTTGAAAGCACAATTTCATCATCTTTAAATTCTATAGAGGCAGGGATAAGTTTAAATGATAAATGTTCTGAAGTTACTATTTTCTTTAATTCTTCCCATGTTACTATCTTTTCAGATAGTTCACCCATAAGTTCTTTCGTATCCTGATTCAATGTTCTTTCCGGAATAATATCGATATCTTTAACATAAAAAGTTCCTTCCGAAACGGTAAAGAGTTTAAAGAAAGCCTCTTTTCCCGTAAAAAGATTTCTGTAAGTAGCATGAACTATTTCCCCGTTATATAAATAAGCCTCACCCTTTTTACCTTCTTTTTCTATGGATATTAAACCGCTCGAACCACTGGATATAAGGAAATCGATGATATTTATAAGTGGAAAGTATGTAAGACTCCCGCTGATTTTCAGGCTCATAGAGAGATATTTGCCCCTTTCTTTAATACGTAACGCGTAACGCGTGACGCGTAAAAATATAAACTATCTGTAAATATATTCTATGTCAGGCTATATAAACCTACAGGTAAAAAAATAATTTTACAGTCCATAGTGCAACCTCCTGTCACGCGTTATCCGTCACAACCATCACATATCTTCAAGAACATTCACTTTTTTATTATAATTCTTTTTAACTGCATCCCTGATTGTTACAAGTGACTTATGGGTAGGTTTAAATATTCCGACAGGTATGTCATGATTTTGATGGAGAACAAATACATCAGGAGGTGTTACTGTTACTATACCAAGAGAAAGTCTTCTGTCAATAAAATCCACATCAACAGCTCCCCATTCTTTATATTCATTCAATCCACCAGTATATTTCCAGGTTTTTCTTGTCATTCCGCCAAAAACCCAGGAGAGCCAGACTTCGACCGTATCGGTAAAAGAGGGAGTACATTCCCTGTTAAGAAACAGTAAATCAGGTTCTTTATATACAGGCTCGTCATCATAAAATCCTTTAATCTGCCTGATATTATAAAAATCATGTATCCAGTCAACCCTCTCAAGTTCTTTCTGTTTTCTTTCCGTAAGGTAATAGGTTCTGGAATTTACAAATATATTATCTTTCATATAAAAATTCATTTTTTCAAGACAGTCAAAACAAATCATAACTTCAGGATGGGTAATATAAATATAGTTTCCTTTACACAGTTTTATACCTCTGTTTATTATGGCACCGGCATCACGCCATTCTTCGGGACCTTTATCGTGAAGTTTTATATATCTTATATTCAGTCTGTCTCTGTGACTCAGAACAAGGTCTTCTGTGTCATCATGAGAATTATCATCCAGAATTATTAATTCGAAATTTTTCATTGTCTGTTTTTCATAGCATATAAGAGCATTTTTCAATAAATGGGCTCTGTTATAGGTGCATAAAACAACACTCGTATAATCGTTTATGATAGATCTCTCCTTTAATTAAATGTATCAGGTTCCTGGTTCTGGCTCTTCTTACCCCATCACACAACACCCTCATCGATTTATATATCCTGGTAATACCCAAAATCCGGCAAATCCCGGTCTTTTTTGCGCTGTAATATATTATATGCTATAATCAAATAAATTCAAATTATCTTCGGAGAAAAATTATGTTTGATGACAGTCTTGGTGATTTAAAAAGAGCCAGATTAGATCTGGAGGCGATAGCAAGAGAACTTGATCTTGATATAAAGTATATTCTCGGTAACAGAGGCATAAGCCTCAACCAGGATTTCCCTTTACTACTGGAAGAAAAAGGGGAAAAAATCTCAAAAGAAAATCTTCTCCGCCTGTTTAACGCATTCTTTACCTTTCAAAGATTGAGTCTTATGTGCCTTGAATCCATTATTATGAAAAGTCTGGATGAAAATATCAAAAAGGCATCGGAAAAAAAACGACATATTGAAAATGAAATATGGAAAAATTATTTCCAGAAACTCATGGGAGAGTGACGGAATACTTTTCACTAAGAGCCTATCCGAAAAGTCATCAAATACCTTCCGGTGTGTGAGGCTCTT
>CAYSLJ010000244.1:0-7424 GCA_964431735.1 uncultured Synergistia bacterium
GATATCAAGTTATAAAATCATTTTTCTTAACTTAATGACATTGCGCGTTACGCGTTACGCGTCACGAGAGCATATATTTATTATTTATGCTAACCTCAGTAATTCAGATTTACTATGTAATTCTAATAAAAGCTGACTGCTCATGGCTGATAGCTGAACGCTTATAAATAAAGTTCTCATGACGCGTAACAGGAGGAAATAATTTGTTATTTTATGCATATGTCACTGTGCTGTTATACTGAAATTATAGAAATCATTTGTAATATAAAATACATTTGTACAGACACAAATGTTTATAATTAAAGAATTAAACTTAGTACCGCAACAGGTAAGTTAGTATCCATCTCGAAAGCCTGTCCCCGGCCGGGGACAGGTGTAATCCAGGGTTTGGGGATACTCTTTTATCTGTCGTGGTAATTAGAAAATTATCTATTACGCGTCATGCGTTACGATTAAAAAGGAGAATATTATGAACAATATACCAGAAAGTAAAGAATTGATTAAAGAATTGAGTGAAATTGATGGTGTGTCCGGATTTGAAGGTGCCGTAGCAGAGGTGTACAGAAAGTATCTGGGCAATCTTATGGATTTGAAAACTGATTATATGGGAAACATTATGGGTAATCTGGAAGGAGAATATCCCAATCCCAGAGTTCTCCTCTGTGCTCACCTGGATGAACTGGGTATGATGGTTCAATCTGTTCTGGAAGACGGAAGAATTAAATTTATCAATCTTACAGGCTGGTGGGAACATATAATGATACAGCAGCCTGTAATAATAAGAACAAAAAAAGGCAAGATTCCCGGTATTATTTCATCTACATCTTCTTTTATGGGAAAAACTCCGGAGGAATTGAAGAAGTTTTCCACTAAAGATGTTATGTTTATAGATGTAGGGGCCAGGGATTATAAAGAGGCAGTTGAAGATTTCGGTATAAAACCCGGTGACCCTGTATATCCTGATGTGAAATTTCGCCCTATGGCAAACGGCAATGTTTTTACAGGTAAAGCTTTTGATAACAGACTTGGCCTTGCAGGCATTATAGAAATAATAAGAAATCTTTCGTCTCAGAAACACCCCAATACTGTTCTGACTGCTGCCACAGTTCAGGAAGAAATAGGCTCCCGCGGTGCCATAGCTGTTACAAATTTCTGCAAACCTGATATTGCCATTATACTTGAAGGACCTCCGGCAGACGATATACCGTTAAAGCCAAATCAATCCCAGTGTATTCCAGGTAAAGGACCTCATATCAGACGAATAGAACCGGGTATGATCTCTAACGGAGGCCTCTTCAGATTTATTGTTAATATAGCAGAAGAATTAAATATATCCCATCAGATAGCCATAAGTCAGACAGGTGCAACAGATGGCGCTATTATACACAGAGAATTTCATGGCATTCCATGTATTATGATGGGTATACCTGTAAGATATGCCCATGGCCATAACAGTATATTTTTCCTTGACGATTACATACAGAGTGTTAAACTCCTGACAGAAGTTCTTCTCAGAATGAGTCCTGACGTTCTGGAGAATATAAGGCAGAATCCTTACGGATAAAAAGTGAGTAGTGAGTGGTGAGTGGTGAGTGGTGAAGGGGGAGTCGTAGGGGGCGACCCACTGTGGTCGCCCATTACCCGGTGATAAGACGCATCACGCATCACCCGTCACGCGTTACGCTTCTCGTATAACTGTTACTGCTTATTGACAGAGGTATTTTATGACAAAACTTCATTTACTCGGTACAGGAGGGGGCCTTCTCTGTGCCGGCAGAAATCCTTCGTCTTATCTGCTGGAAAGAGATGAAGGACATATACTCTTTGACTGCGGTGACGGAGTATCGTCAAAACTTGTAAGCACCGGCTATGACTGGACATTGTTGACGGCAATAGTAATATCACACTGTCATGCAGATCATCTGGGAGGCTTCCCTCTGTTAATACAGCAGATTCATCTTTCACGGAGGGAAAATCCTCTCTATATTTACGGTCCTTCCGAATTTATTGAACAGGTTTATAATCATCTCGGAATATATTATCTGTTCCCTGATGCATTTTCCTTTGAAACTAAAATGTTTTCTCTTTTTCATAAAGAAGTATTCATTATTAAAGAAGTGGAAATTTTACCTGTTCTTACAAAACATCTTGAAAGGGCAAAAGCTAAAATTCCTGAAGGTTTCTCCAATAGAGGAGAATCCTTTGCTTTCAGGATAAAGACAGAAAATAAAAGGATTTTTTATTCTTCCGATTTACAATCCTTTGAAGATATCCGAACATATCTGGAAGATTGTGATTTTATTCTTATAGAAGTTACTCATATAAAGGCCGATACAGTAATTGAATGGGCAGAAAACCATCAAAAAACACAGATTACCGTAACACATATTTCTCCTGATTTTGACGTTGAAAACTTCAATTTTCTTCTGGAAAAAAAAGGGCTTATGAATATAAATATAGCAAAAGAGGGGACTTTTATTGATTTCACCGTTAGATAAAGTAAAGAGTAAAGAAAGATTTACCTTCGAAGAAGGTGTGGAAATGTTTTATACAGATTTTTTGAAACTTGCCATTGCCGCAGATATGTTCAGAAGAGAAAAACATGGCCATGATTATGTCGGCTTTGTTATGGACAGGAATATTACTTTTACCAATATCTGCAGCGCTCAATGTAATTTCTGCGCTTTCTGGAGACATAAAAATCATGAAGAGGCTTTTTTACTTTCCATTGAGGAAATACTCCGGAGAGTTGGAGAACTTAAAAAACTGGGTGGTACGCAGATAATGCTTCAGGGAGGTCTTAACGATAAATGTGATCTTACCTTTTACAAAAAAATGCTGGAAAGTATAAAATCATCCTATCCTGATATAACACTTCATTCTTTATCGCCTGCAGAGGTTTTTTATCTCTCGAAAAAACATAGAATGACAGTAAAAGAAGTGCTTGTGGAATTAAAACAGGCAGGGCTTGACTCATTGCCGGGAGCCGCTGAAATTCTTTCAGACAGAGTAAGAAATATTGTAAGCCAGAGAAAACTGAAAACAGAAGACTGGCTGTCCGTTATGAGAGCCTGTGCTGAAACAGGTATGCGTTCCACTGCCACCATGACCTTCGGCATGGTTGAAACAGAAGAAGAAAGAATTGAACATCTTCAGCATATAAGAAACCTTCAGGATGAAACAGGAGTTTTCCGTGCTTTTATCCCATGGACATTTTCACCTGATAATACAGCCATGTCTTATGTGAAAAAACTCGGAACAGAAGATTATTTAAGAATGGTTGCCATATCAAGGTTATTTCTTGATAATATAGAACATATTCATACCGGATGGGTCACAGAAGGCCTTCCTGTTGCCTCTCTTGCTCTTTCCATGGGAGCAGATGATATGGGAGGCATTTTAATGGAAGAAGTAGTTGTGAAAGCTACCGGGATTTCTCACAGGGTTGATAAAGACGTTCTTATAAAACATATAAAAGAGGCAGGTAAAATTCCTGTAAGACGAAATACGGCCTATGAGATTCTGGAAGTTATGTGGGTGTGACGCTGGGCAGACCTGCGGAGATTATAGACTTATGCCTGATACGAAAGACATGTTTGCCTCTATAAGCAGGAGGTATGATTTACTCAATCATATACTTTCACTGGGCTTTGATTTTTACTGGAGAAAATCTCTGTTTAACGTAGCCTCTCCATACCTTACTGGAGAAAATTCTTCTGTTCTGGATATTGCTTCCGGTACAGGTGATGTAGCTTTTGTCTTTACGGAACTTGAAGATGTGAAAATTTTTTCTTCTGATTTCTGTTTGGATATGCTATCTATTGCAAAATCTAAAAGCAGAATATATAAAGAACCGGTTTTTTTTACCTGTACAGACGGAGAAACACTGAATTTTAAAGATAAAAGCTTTAATGTAATAACAAATGCTTTTGCATTGAGAAATATTCAGAATTTAAAGAAGGCTTTTTCTGAAATGAAAAGGGTCTTAAAGCCGGGAGGAATATGCCTTAGCCTTGAGTTTACAAGACCGAATAATATATTTATAAAACCATTTTTTTTACTTTATCTCAACCTGGTATTGCCGGTAATAGGCAAATGTTTTTCAGGTAATTATAAAGCTTATAAATATCTGTCTTCTTCCATACAGGCCTTTATGACACCTGATGAACTCTGTGAATTGATTGGCAGTTCCGGTTTTAATAAGGTTCGCTATAAGACTCTTGCTCCCGGCGTTGTGAATATATATATTGCAGAAGGGTGAAGAGAATTTTGGAAAACTTAGTATCGCAACAGGTAAATTGGTACCCAAAAAATATGGAACACGCTCCTGTCCCTGGCCGGGCTCTGGAGGAAAAGATATGCTGTATTAAAAGAGAGTTATAAATTATAGAGACGCAAAATATTAACAGTCTAAAAAACCAGTTTGCCACGAAACAGGATCATATCTTTTCCGGAAGAGTCCGGCCAGGGACAGGTTTTAGAAATGGGTATGAACTTATCTGGAGCGGTACTTAGTATCGTAAAGGGTGGCCGGAAACCGGTTACCCTTTACGATTAATCATCATTCCCATTGCAGTAACTATTCCGTTTGTCCATCCGAAGCCGTCCTGAAGGGGATATTCTCCTCCTCCTGCATCCAGGGTCATGTCACATACATTATATTTTTCCATCATTTTACCTGTTTTTTCAAAAACCCTGTATGATAGATTTACAAACCTTTTTGCTATTTCTTCTGCCAGATCATTGTATCCGTAGAATTCCAGACCTTTTACGGCAATCCATTGAAGAGGTGCCCATCCGTTCGGTTTATCCCATTGCTGTCCTGTTTCATTCAATGTTGTTACAAGCCCTCCTTTATTGAGGAATTTCTCTGAAATATGTTTTGATATTTGCTCAGCCTGTTCTTCTGTGGCAATTTTAAAGAACAGAGGATACAATCCTGCAAGGGACCATACTTCTGTATGGCTGTTATCTTTATAAGAATAATCAAAGAAAAACCCTTTTTCCCTGTCCCAGAAATATTTATTGATTAATTTTAATCTTCTTTCGGCATGTTCTGCATATTGTTGTGATTTAACATTGTTACCTTCAAAAGAAAACCATTCAGATAATTTAATTTCCATATTATAAATTATTGAATTTAAATCTACAGGTAAAATTTCTGTTGTCCTTATAGTAGATAAATTACAATAATCTCTGAGCCATCTTGAAGAAAAATCCCATCCTGATTCACAGGCAGCCCTTATATTTTTATAGAAATTTTCTTTATCATTTATACTCTTATAAATCTCTATGTCTTCTCTGTAAGATTCTTCTCTCGGACCATTATTATCATCCATATAGCGGTTTAATTTATTGCTTTCTTCAAGAAGAACAGCTCTTTTTTCCATCCAGAAAAGATATTCTTTTTCAAGGGTTTCCACATAGGGGAGTATTGCCTCTATCCCTTTATAACGAACCGGTATTTCAATCATAGAACAGAAAAAAGGAGGCTGCGATCTACCCAGGTAATAGCTTCTGTTACCGTTAGGTATATGACCGTACTTATTTATAAGATATGCAAAATTTTTGATCATATATTCTACTTTATCAAGTTTCCCGGCTACAGAAAGACCTTCTGAAGTGAAATAACTGTCCCAGTAATAAATTTCCCTGAACCTGCCTCCCGGCACTATATAAGGAAATGGCAGAGCTATGAGTGTACTGTAAGGTATGTCTTTATCTGATTCCCTTGACAGAATATCCCATAGAGCTTCTATATGTTCTTTCATTGAGGATTCTACCCTGATTTTTTTCTCATGACTCTCAGGAAAAATGAAATATTTTTCTATAAATTTTTTCAGTTTGAAATCAGCCTTATCTTTTTCCTTATGAAATTTCTTTAATATTTCTTCAGGTTTTTTCGATGGATATGAATCTACAAATGTTTTAGAATCGGGAAATATACGGCTTAACTGAACAAGTTCAAATAATTCTCCCTCTGTTTGAATATATTTATTCATTTTTTGTTTCCTTTACTATAAAATTATTATTAGCTAGAAGCAGTCAGCTTAAGATTACCGGGAATAAAATAATCGTATCTATCATTCTGGTAATCCCATAAATTCAGAAAATCCTAGTCGAATTTATCCTGAATTTTTTTATATGGAAAAATAATTATCAATAAAATAATCATAGGTACGAGAGAACAGTAAAATACCTTTGCTCCTCCAATAATATCAAACAATGTACCTGTCGTTATAGAGCCAATAGTCCCTCCAATGGCTGAGAAAATCACTATGAGACCTGACATGGCACTTTGATTCTTCCTTGGTAGCTTGCTTAAAACAGTGGAACAGAGAGTAGGATAAATAGGGGCCAGGAAAAATCCTATTAATGGCAATATAAATGCTACCGGTGGAGCATTATTCCAGCCTGTAACAGAACCGGGTTGAATCCCTGTTGAAAGGGGAAGAACCAGTATCACAATTATAATGGAACATATTAATGATGTGGCAAGAACGTAAATCCATGCCACTTTTTTCATTATATATCCTCCTGCGATCCTTCCCAGCGCTATCGCCCCTGCAAAGATACTGGTTATCTGGACACTCATAGCTTCAGGAATATGTAATATTGCATTGTTAAAGGTAGGAAGCCATGACTGAATACCCTGTTCTGTAAATACATAGCAAAAGGCAGTGCAAATGAAAACAAGCACAAGTGGTAATCGAATAAGTTTTAACATATTCAGGAAATCTTCGATTATAGTAGCTTCCTGGATTTCAATGGAACTTTCATCCAGACTGGTAGTCAGGAGAAGTATAAAGGCAAGAGCTGACATTATGGCCAGAAGCCAGTATGTATCCAGCCAGCTAAATGATTTATTGTATATAAAAAATCCGAAAATCCAGTAACCTACCAGTACTCCTGTTTGAAATATGCCTTCCAGAGTACTCATAAAACTTGCATGTTCCTGACTGTCTCTTGTAACAAGGCTGACAGTGGAATAAACAGATACTTTTATAAGGGCAAAGCTTATTCCAACACAGATAAAAAGAATCTTTGTCATTGTGAAACCTCCCACAAGGGGCATTACAACACATGCTGCAGTTACTATGGCAAGAGCTATTAACATAGCTTTTTTATATCCTAACCTTGGCAGATATGAAGCGATAATAAAGGAAAATATTGCTATGGAAAGATCCTTACAGGCCTCAAGAATACTTGCAGAAGTTTTGCTCACATCATATTGGCTTTGAACCTGTAATATAACTGTACCGACGCTATTGAGCAATATAGCAAAAACAAAGTAATTTAAAAATAGGGAAATCTTGATTTTCCAGGTTGTCATATTGTTTTTCTCCATTCTGTAATGTTTTTAGTACCCCTCCAGATAAGTCAGTATCCATTTCTAAAACCTGTCCCTGACCGGACTCTTCCGG
>CAYSLJ010000245.1:0-7280 GCA_964431735.1 uncultured Synergistia bacterium
GGAGTGAGTGCCATATTTTTTTTGGGTATCAATTTACCTGTTGCGGTACTTAGGAGTTGTAAGGAAATAACTACATCTTAATTACGATTTGTATCGTGACGCGTAACGCGTAACGCGTGACGCGAGGATGATAACCATTCTAACAATTTGCCGGAGTTATTTTTCCTGCAGTCCTTAGTCTAATAGCTAATTAGCCTTAGATTTAGGAATTACAAGTGTTTTTAAGAAATTTGCAAAAGTATAGTTTTATTACTGAGTTGAGTATTGATATTTAATAAAAATTTTTTTCCTTTACTCTTCACAAGAGTTTTTTGCATATTTAAATATATTGTTATGTTTCGTTACGGTTCCCTGGCTTTTTATTTTTTTTCTGAATGTGAAAATGTAAGAAAGTTAACAAATTGTTAACAAAAGATGATTTACAGGGAAAATCTGATATGTTATTATCTAAATTAACATATTATCTTTATAAAAAGAAAGGAGAGAAGGAATTGGAAATTCAGAAAATAGGTTCACCAAAATTAACTAAAATTTCCCTGCCCGGGAAAAAGGCAGATTCTACTGAAATTAAAGATCAGGTTACTCTGAGCAAAGATGAACCTTCTGTAGGAAAGAAGATTGGGAAATTTGTCAGAGAAGCTGTGGAATTTCCTCTCGGTGCAGCAGGTGCCGTAACAGGCGGTGTTACCAATGTTTTACCCGGTACGTTCCAGGGGGTGGCAACACGTAGCGGCCTTGAAACAGGTCATATTCTTCAGGGCGTCGCCCTTGGTGCAGCAGGAGGAGTGCTCTTGGATGCAGTTCTTCCCGGAGGTACTGTCATAGGAGGCCTTATAGGAGGCGGAGTAGGACTTGCTGCCAGTCTGGTAAGAGTCGGTATGTACCACGCTACAGATGCTGCTGATGATATGAAAGCTAATGTGAACAGCACTGTTGAAAGATATCTGGATGATAACAAGCATGCAAAAAATGACGAAGTTCATGAAGGCATGAGAGATTTAATAGAAAGTATCGGCGTAGGAGGAGCCAGAGGTGTTGCAGAAGGTACAAAAGTTGGCTACTCAGAAGGTAAAGGTGTCACAGCCGGTTTAATGGAAGGAATTAAAGGTGCAAAAGATGTGCTCCTCGGCAATTATCCCGTAAGTACTTCTGAAAAAGAAAAACTTACTGCAGGCAAAGTTATAGGTAAAGTAGTAAAATCTCCTGTTGCCCTTACAAGCGGTGTCATTGGAGCAGTATCCAGTCTGCCGACAGGCCTTGTTCATGGCGTAAAAGCAGGAATAGGACTCAGTCAGGGAGAAGAACTGGGCAGTTCTGACCTCAGATCTGCTTCCAAGTCGGTGAAATTCTGGACAAGACTCGGTACGGTCGGCCTGGGAACAGCAGCAGGTGCCGTGACAATAGGAGGTCCTTGGGGTATAGGAGCAGGACTTGCCGCCGGTCTCGTAGGATCTGCCATACTTGCCAAACTTCAGAAAACAGGTGAAAGTGATAAAGAGATTGCCAGAGGCATTTTAAATGCCGTTAATTATGCAAAAAATGATAATGAAGATACAGGGAATAAAGTTTATGATACATACAGAGATACTATAGAAAGTGTTTTTGTAGGCCCCCTTGCAGGTCTCAGAGAAGGTTTTAAAGCAGGCTATGTCGGAGGAGAAGCAGCACAGGACGGAGTATTTGAAGTACTTAAAGAACTGGTTCATAAATCATCTGATGAGTCCGGTAATCCTTCTATTCAGAGTGAACCTACATGGGAAGAACAGGCAAAAATGGATAGTGCCTATCCATTCGGAATTAAAAAGGAAGAAAAACCTGCCGTAACCGGGACGAATGTTCCTTCTACTGAAGATATGCCGGCAGAACAATCTCCTATTCCTCAGACTCCTCAGGAAAATTCTGTGCCACAGGAATTGCCGGTTCATGAAAAGAGTACCATACGTAAGGGTATTGAAGCAGTTGGCGGTAGTGTAGTCGGACTTGGAAGCACAGTGCTTCATACTGCTGCAGGCTCTGTTGAGGGAGCAGTTGAAGGACTCAGAGATAATAAGCTTGAAAATAAAGATAAAGACTACAGGCATGTCAGTACAGGACTCTTTACCTTCACGAATATGGCAGCTCTGACAGGTATATCTGCAGGAGCAGCTTATATGCTCGGAGCAGGACCTGTAGGCACTGCCATAGCAGCAGGGGGAGGCCTTCTGGCAGGAGCAGCTATGAGAGCTTTTGAAGGCTCTGATAAAACAGAAAAACTGGTAGAAAAAATAGATTTGAATGTTGATAAAGCTGTGAAAGATAATACAGGTGATAAAAAATCTTTTGTTACAGGCCAGAACCTTGCTGAAGGTGCTGTTGTCGGTATGAAAGCTGCAGCAAAACATTCATGGGATTTAGGATATGAAGGCGGAAAGAATGCCACAGGGTTTGGAATAGATGTAGGACGTGGTATAGTAAGCGGTTTTGTAGAACTTGGAAAAGATGCCATAGGACTTGGCCCGAAGGAAGGAGAGGTGAAGAAGAGTGGAAATTAGATCTCTTAATACATCAGTTGATATAAAGAAATCTCCTCTTACTGAAAAGAAATCTCAGAGTGATAATCTTACACCGCAGGATACAGTTGCATTAAGTAGCAGTTCTGGTGAACCTTCTCTCATAAGAAGAGGTATTGAAGGTATAGGCGGAGTAGTGGGAGGCCTTAAAGGTGCTACTACAAGTATTCTGCCTGCATCTGTCGAAGGAGGTCTTGAAGCTGCTTCCGGTGGTCATAGTGCCAATGGAGTTGCCTATGGTATAGGTACAGTAGTTCAGGGAGGCCTTGCAGGAGCAGGCCTTGCAGTGCTCCTTGGTGCAGGAGGTCTCGGTATCGCAGGTCTTTCTGCGGCAGGCCTTGTGCTTGGCGGTGTTAAGGTAGGGCTTATGGCTGCTGAGGATACGATTGACCAGGAGATGGGAAAAAATATAGCAGAACAGGCTAAAAAAGCAGTTGCTGATTATAAACCTTCTGGTGATAAAATTCAGGATGTAACAAGTAATTTTGTCGTAGGTATTCCTGCCGGAATGAAGGCAGGTGTCCAGAGCGGATGGAAGATAGGACAGGAAGAAGGTAAGGGTACTGTTTCAGGTCTTCTTGAAGGTGCAAAAGGTATTGGCAGCGTTATTGCCGGTAAATACGAACTTCCTGAGACAGAGGAGAAGAAAGAAGAAGTCAAGTTAACTACGGGACAGAAGATAGATAATGCCATTAAGAAAACAGCAGAAGTACTGGTAGGAGTTCCTTCAGGACTTGTAGCTTCTGCTTTATTCCTACCTGTGGGACCGGTTCAGGGTTTCTTTAATGGTGTTGAATTGAATGAGGATTATTCGGATAAAGATTTTGATAAGAATAAAGCTGTAAATCATCTTACCAGGCACAGTTACAGGAATAAATCAATTACCAATTCTGTAGTATTTCTTGAAACGGCAGGGCTTGGTGCTGGAGTCGGCTATCTTGCCATGGGAGGAACTACAGGTGCTCTTGTTGGCGCAGCAGGTGGAGTTGTTCTCGGAGGCCTCGCCTATCTTGCAGGCAAAAATAGAACAGAAAAATTCCATGAAGGTGTGGCCAGGTCAGTAGTTCATGCTCATTCGGATAATGCAAAAACTGACAGTAAAGCCTATGATTTAAGAAGAGATGTAACAGAATCCACTCTTACAGGCCTTGCTGCAGGTCCGAGAGAAGGTTTTAAAGAAGGTTATGATGTGAGTAAAGTAGTTGTAGACGGAGCCTATGAAGCAACTAAAGATGTGGCTGAAGTCGTTGCAAAGGGTGTAGTCAAGGTAGCCAAAAAGGTCGTTCATGCCGTAGGTGAAGTCGGACATTTTGCAGGTGGTATGGCAAAAGGAACCTATGAAGGTGTTGTAAAGGATAAAGTGGAGTAAGTGGAGGTGAATGTAGATGAATATTAATACTAATCTTGTAAACAGACAGCAGGCTATAACAGCAAAAAAGACTGAAGGAACTAAACAGGAAGATACACTTTTACAGAATACTCAGGATCAGGCTGTCATTTCTTCCGGTGAACAACCGGTAGAAGTTCTTCCTCAGAAGGAAAAATGTCTTATCAGAAGGGGTATAGAGAAAGGTGCCGGTTTTGTAGGTGGTCTCGTAGGAGCTACTCTTATGGCTCCCGCAGGAGCGCTTGAAGGTATGGTAGAAGGAAATGAATCCTATAAGGTTGCCGAAGGTGCCAGTGTGTCAACAGGGCCTCTCACTTTTACTACCATAGGAGGGTCTATGATTGCCGGCGCTTTAATTGGCGGTGCCACTATGGGATGGAATATTATGGGCGGCGCAGTTGGAGCAGGAGCAGGACTTGCTTTCGGTGCTCTTGCCAGGGTAATTATGGGTATGGCAGATGTTCCGGAAAACTTTACTAAAGCAGTAGATCTGGCAGTAGATAAATCTGTATCTGATAATCCCAAGGGAGGAACAGGGGCAAAGAAAATAGCAAATGCTGTAAGAAATGCCTCTGAAGGTACAACCATGGGACTTGTAGCAGGAACAAAGGCAGGCTATAATATAGGGGAGAGAACTGCCGTCGGAGTTACCAGCGGTGTCCTTTCCGTAGGTACAGGTATAGCTACAGGTATTGGCAGAATTATTGCCGAACCTTTTAAAGGTCATAAAGAATAGTTTTAGATAAAATAAATAAAAAAGGAGCCGTCAGGCTCCTTTTTTATTTATTTTTTGCAGCAACATTATTTTATGTTAAATCCTTCTATCTTATTCCAGTAAAAAGATAATCTGTCACTCTGATTATAATTCAAGATTTCATGAAATTCTTTATCCGATACACCGGTCATTACAGAGGAAAAACAGACTGCCACTCTTGCCAGATCTATTTGAAGTTCATGCCAGCTATATGTTCCTGACAGAAGATGTTCCGAGAAAGCTTTCCTTCCTTTAACTATTTCGTAAAGGTAAGGTGACAGATTTTCAGGAAGAGGTTCTTCTCTGAATTCCAGAACCGATCTGCACAGAGTAATTGTATCTTCATAAACTTCTTTTATTGTAAGATTTTTCTTTTGAAGAGTATTTTCCTGGTCCATACAGAAATTTATACTTTCCCTTATTTTTTCAACAGAAGGACTGTTCTCTGCAAGAAGTGATACATCAAAACTATGTTTCAGTCTCTGTGCTTCCTTGTTTTTATTCAGAGGTATTCCCAGGGTAGAAGGCCCCAGGGTGAGGAGTTTGTCTCCTATAAGGCTTGATATGGAAGGAAGCCATACCTTTATGTCTGATTGATAGAATTGACCACACCATACAGGTTTCTGGATTTTTTCATAACGGGTCATTTTTAACTGTACATCGAGCATTATATTTGTTTCTGAAGGTTCTGTAAAATGAGATTTATAGAACATATAATAACTTGTCATAGGAAGCCATGGTTTTGTCTTATGAACCCTTTTTTCCCATCCGGTAAATACATCGGAATCTTTTACGAGTTTATCTAAAATCTCTTCAACATGTTCTTTTGTTTCTCCTGAGGCAATATCTACATCTATAGAAAATCTCTGAGGATTTTCCAGGAGCACAAGGAGGGAATTTCCTCCTTTAAACAAAAAATCGAGGCCTTCATAAACAAGTAAAGATACAAGTTCAAGACTGTGAACTACCTGTTCGGCAAGAATTGCCGATGTATTTTTACGATTTTTTTCTATATGTTCTTTTGTAAAATATTTTTCATTTCCTATAAGCATATTCTTACTCCCTTTACTCTGTAACGCCTGACAGTCTGGCAAGAAGTGTTAAATAATCTTTTAATTGCCTGGTTATAAGGAAATTTTCCCTTACATATTCTTTACCCCTTATTCCCATTTTTCTGGCAAGTTCAGGCTGGCTTAATAACAATAAAATTTTCTCTGCAAACTCTTCCGTATTATTTACCAGAAAACCGTTTATTTCATCTACTACCTGTATGGAGAGTCCGTTTACATTACTTGCTATAACAGGTTTTTCTTTCCACAGACCTTCAGTCACTACTATGCCAAAATTTTCTTTTGTGGATTTTTTTATAATTACACTTGCAGCTCTCTGGAAGGCATTGCTTTCAATGCTTCCGACTCCATTCATATTTGAAAGGAAATGTATATTGTAATCTTCACCTGCATGACGTACTGTTTTTTCGTAATATTTCCATGAATCCAGATTGTTGCTGCTTATAAATGTAATCAATACAAGCTGGACATCAGGTATTTGTTCTTTCACAATGCGATAGGCATCTATTATTCCTACAGGATCTCTCGAAGGATGGAAGCTTGCAAGCTGCAGAATAACAGGCCTGTCAGGATTTACTCCGTGTTTCTGTACTATTTTTTTATATTCTTCCTGAGAAAGTATACTGTTTTTTAAGTTTAAAGGATCTATTGTAGGAGGACTTATAGCGAAATTTTTGAATTTTATATCACGGTTCATAAATTGTTTCATCGTAAATATGGAACCGTCAAATTTCTTTATGAGAGGAGATAGAAATGTCCAGGTATGGGGATCGGGAGAACTTATATCCAGGTCACAGCGCCATATCCATCTGGCAGAGAATTTTTCTTTAAAATTTACCATGCCAACAGGATCAGATGTGTGAATTATTATATAATCATATTTATCTTCAATATTTGCGATATGTTCCTGACAGAATTCCATATATTTATGCTGCATTTCAGGTGTAATGTCAACCCTGTTTGATTTCAATCCCTTACATATATCATCTGTTATTTTAACAATTTTCTCATTTCCCTGTATGGCAAACCAGTCTACTTCAAGTCCTATATCTCTCATAAGAGGGACAATAGTAAACAGTATTTCAGCAACACCTCCGCCAAAGGCAGAAGGATTTATATGAAGAATCCTTGATCCCGAAAGCTTTCGGGCAAGATCTTTTATTTCCTGAATTTTTCTTTCTCCTGCAGTTGAAATATAATTGTCTAGAGATTTTTTCCCTACCTCTATTGGGGAAAGCATTTTCTATCTTCACTCCTTTTTCTGTTCCTGTAAACACCATAACTTAATAACTTAACACTTGGCAGTTCTAATATTCAAAATATTCGACTCAATTTTATTTTATCCTTCCTGAAATAGTGAAAATCAGTTGTAAGTGATCCAAAAAGTCGGTATTTAAAGAATAATTTCTGCTGTGATGTTACAATTTTTTACACTTTAAAAAATTTTCGTAATATTTTTATAGTATATTTCATAACTTATTAGAATTTTATATGAAAATGATGAAGTTTTATGCTCCACT